>DASRCD010000052.1:0-4289 GCA_035653315.1 Candidatus Angelobacter sp. | reverse complement strand
TGACATTTTTTGTCCTTTTACGATAGAATATCTGTAACAACTCTTTACACTTATTTACACTTTGTTCCTCGTAAATGACTGTTACTCAGGAATTTATGACAAAAGTGAATAGACCCCTTGGCCAAATGGCCGGTAACCTGCACCGAGACAGGGTAGAAGTTCGGTGTCTGATTTGCCGCAAGATAATTGCAAATTAGCCGATGAGATTCCAGAGGAGAGATTTCCAAATGCGTAAACAAAAGGGCTTTTCGCTGATTGAGCTGCTGATTGTGGTAGCCATTATTCTTATTATCGCGGCCATCGCGATTCCAAACCTGCTGCGGTCCAAAATGTCGGCTAATGACTCAGCCGCTGCCAGCAGCATTCGCACCATTAACACTTCTGAAGTCACCTATGCCACGAACTATCCCACGCTGGGATTTGCTAATACGTTAGTGTTACTTGGCCCCGCCGGTACAGCTGCCTGCGATGGAACACATGCTTGTTTGATTGATGATGTTCTGGCTGCCGGTACCAAGAGCGGCTACAAATACTTTATGACAAGCACTTCCACCACAGCTCCATTCGGCGACTATACCGTGAGCGCCGGCCCGGTTACCTGGCAGAGCACTGGCACCGCCAATTATTGCTCCAACGCTGATGCCGTGATTCGCTCCACAAAAGGTCTTGCGACGCAGCCTACTGCTTCTATTACTGCGGCTGTACCAGCAACAACCTGCTCAGCTGCTGCTTCTTACGTTCCAATCCAGTAACTTAGATTCAACAACTGGTGATGTTCAGGCAGAAGGCATGGTGGAAACCATGCCTTCTGCTTATTTACGGATGGAGCAGTAACCCGGCAGAATGCTAGAAGCAAAAATGCTTAGAATTGTCGTCAAAGTGACATAAATTGTCAGTCAATCGTAATCAGAACCTTTAGCTAAAACTATTAGCCTTCAGCTGAGTAATATCTAATCTGTTGATTTATTTGAGGTTTATTGGATTTTTATCTATTTTTGGGTGCAAATGAGAGCAGTGGCAGGTCAGATGCACTTTGACAGGGTGCCACATGAGACCTTAAGCATTCCGGTTTTGAAGATTTAAAGAGGAGATTTCTAAAGATGCGCAAACAGAAAGGTTTTTCACTGATCGAGCTGCTGATCGTGGTAGCTATTATTCTTATTATCGCGGCCATCGCGATTCCAAACCTGCTCCGCTCCAAGATGTCGGCCAATGACTCAGCCGCAGCCAGCAGCATTCGCACCATCAACACTTCAGAAGTAACTTATCAAACCAACTATCCCACATTGGGATATGCCAACACGTTGATCCTGCTTGGCCCCGCCGGTACAGCTGCCTGCGATGGAACGCATGCATGTTTGATTGATGACGTTCTGGCTGCGGGTACCAAGAGCGGCTACAAATATTTTATGGGAAGCACTTCCACCACAGCTCCGTTCGGCGACTATACCGTGAGCGCAGGCCCGGTTACCTGGCAGAGCACGGGTACCGCCAATTATTGCTCCAACGCTGATGCCGTGATTCGCTCCACAAAAGGTCTTGCGACGCAGCCTACTGCTTCCATTACTGCGGCTGAAACAGCCACTAACTGCGCTCTTGCGACCGCATACGTTCCAATCCAGTAGTTTTTCGGCAAGTACCTGGGGGAGGGTATGAGCCAAAAGAAAAAGGACATGGCAAACGCCATGTCCTTTTTTTATTAAGCACATACGCTAAAACATGACATTTTGTGATTCAGCATTGAAACAAAATTGACAAAATTTGTCATCAAAATGCTACTTGCGCAATTTCCCAATTAAAGACTTTTGTAACCCATTGAATCTAAGCTAGTTAGAATTGAATGAAATCTATCCAGATCTCCTTAAGTGGCATTCAGTGTGCATTTCTATACGGGTGAGTTCAAAACAATGGGAGCTTCCGACTGCACCATTGGGCCCTGGTGATTCTATGAAACGAAAAAACAAAGGTTTTTCGCTGATTGAGTTGTTGATTGTAGTGGCAATCATTCTCATTATTGCCGCCATTGCCATACCCAATCTTCTTCGCTCAAAAGCTTCCGCCAATGAAGCGGCAGCCGTGGCAGTACTCCGCAATGTGCATAATTCGCAGGCTGTGTATATTGTTCAGTTCACCAGCGCGATTGGATACGCCGATAGCCTGATTAAACTCGGCCCTGGAACGCCCTGTGATGCAAACCACGCTTGCCTCTCAGATCAGCTTGTTGGCTGCGCTGCAGAGCCCTGTATTAAAAGCGGCTATATGTTTTACATGACATCAAGTTCAGCGTCGGCGCCCTTTGGAGACTACACTTCAACAGCGACTCCGGTTTCCTGGAACAATACCGGCACAAAAAATTATTGCACTGCGGATGACGGCGTGGTTCGTTATCAGAAAACAGCCAGTGCAAGCGTTACCAGCGCCATCACTCACCCCAATTGTATGGACATTACTCAATTCACACCGCTTGGGGGATAAGTAGTTGGACGGATTGCTTCCAGAAAGCTGTGAACCTACAATAATGTAGAAAAACAGCGAATAACATGCATGCAATAGAGATTCGAGGTCTCTCGAAAGAATATTCAGTTGGATTTTGGAAAAAGAAGCTTCGACCTGCGCTCAAATCTCTTGATTTGACGGTTGAGGAAGGTGAAGCATTTGGTTTTCTCGGCCCGAACGGCGCTGGAAAAACTACTACCTTGAAAATTCTGATGGGCATCATCCTGCCCACCTCAGGTTCCGCCACCATTCTGGGCAAAGATTTTCGTGATCCTGATATCAAAGTTAAAATCGGCTTCCTGCCGGAACAGCCATATTTTTATGATTATCTAAGTGCTCCTGAACTTCTGGATTACTACCTCCAACTCTCCGGTGTGGAAGCAGCAGAGCGGTCGAAAAAGATCGGCCCTGTACTGGACCGTGTAGGTCTCAGCGATGTTGGCAACAAGCAGTTGCGGAAGTTTTCCAAAGGCATGTTGCAGCGTGTGGGCATTGCGCAAGCCATTATTCATGATCCTGAAGTTGTTTTTCTGGACGAACCAATGTCCGGCCTGGACCCGCTTGGCCGGCATGAAGTGCGCGAACTGATTCAGGGATTGAAAGACGAAGGCAAAACGGTTTTCTTTTCCACACACATACTCTCTGATGCGGAAGCGCTTTGTGATCGAGTAGCTGTCATTCACAAGGGAGAGCTGCGCGGAATTGGCGTGGTAAATGATTTGCGTTCGAGCAGCGCAGAAAAAAGTGAAGTGATCTGGGAAGGCGCTCAGGCGCTGCCCGCGGTAAAGGACCTGCTGTCCGAATCACATATTACCGGGAAGACCGTCCGCGCCGTTGTAAACAGCGCCGATCTGGATCGCACCTTGGAAAGGTTACGGCAGCAGCACGCACGGCTGGTTTCGGTTACCCCTCTGCATGGAACGCTGGAGGATTATTTCCTGGCAAAGACCACGGAGCAGGAGGTCGTAAATCAGTGACCTCAAGGCTTTCCGCCATTACGCTCAATACTTTTCGCGAAGCGGTGCGCGATCGCGTTTTATATAATCTGATTATTTTTGTTCTTCTTCTTGTGGCATCAGCACCGCTTTTTGGACAGATTTCCATTGGTCTTGAGCGGCTTATCCTGGTCAATGTGGGACTGAGTTCCATTTCCCTCTTTGGTGTGATTATCGCCATTTTTGTTGGGATCGGCCTCGTCTCCAAGGAGATCGAAAAGAAAACCCTCTATACCATCCTGTCTCATCCTGTTCGCCGGTGGGAATTTATTGTGGGCAAGTATTGTGGTCTGCTGCTTACGCTGGTGGTGAATACAGCTCTGATGACCGTGGGCTTTTACATCGCGCTCCTAGCGACTGCTCACAGCCTGCATCGCACAGATGCTCTTCTGCTGGTGGCGATCTACTTTATTATTTTGCAGCTTATGATTATGGTAGCTCTCACGCTGCTGTTCTCAGCTTTTTCTAGCCCAATCTTCTCTGCTATTTTTGCCTTTGCCCTGTTTGTGATTGGGACTTTTGGTGAAGACCTGAAGAATTTTGCGGCCATGTCGCAGGGCGCAACCAAATGGCTGAGCCTGGGCGTTGCTTACATTGTGCCGAACTTTGCCTCTCTCAACATAATTTCACAAGCCGCGCATGATCAGCCTGTCACCGGCGGTCTCGTTCTCATGAACACTCTTTATGCGTTGTTGTACTCAGTGGCAGTCACAACTGCTGCCGTATTGATCTTCGAGCGGCGTAACCTTAAGTGATGCATACTCGTAGAGCTTCTTTCATTGCCGGAGCTTTGCTAGT
>DASRCD010000051.1:0-6523 GCA_035653315.1 Candidatus Angelobacter sp. | reverse complement strand
ATTCGCGCAAGTTATGCGTATAGCGGCATTTCCTATCCGCTGCTTTAAACGGGTCTCTCTGCACAAGTAGCGCTGTACTGGCAAATAAACTGCTTTCCTTAAAGGCGAACATTTTTAGCCTGTGGATACCCATGCGGCAATAGGAAACGAATGACTCACACATTGCTAATCATTGTGATTGTGCTCGCCAGTATTCTCTGCATGCTGCTGCGTCCGCGCGGAATTGCGGAAGCGTACTGGGCATGTGGCGGAGCGCTGCTGCTCATGGTGACCCGGCTTTTGCCGCTCCGCCAGGCAGGACATGCCGTGCTGGAAGGCCTGGACGTTTACCTGTTCCTTATTGGCATGATGGTGCTTGCCGAACTGGCGCGTGAAGGCGGTGTATTTGATTGGGTTGCTGTGATTGCCGCACAGCATGCAAAACAATCGCAGGCACGCTTGTTTTTTCTGATCTATCTTGCCGGGACAATCACCACCACGCTGCTTTCCAATGACGCGACAGCCGTGGTGCTCACGCCCGCCGTGCTGGCTGTGGTGCGCAAGGCAAAAGTTCCACCCAAGCCATACGTGCTTGCGTGTGCGCTCATTGCCAATGCAGCCAGCTTTGTTCTGCCCATTTCAAACCCCGCCAACCTGGTGATCTTTGCAAAAAATATGCCGCCGCTTGCGCATTGGCTGCGGACCTTTTTACTGCCGTCCGTCGCGTCCATTGCCATTACATTTGTGGCGCTTCGATTCCTATCACGCAGAGAACTCAGCAATGGTTTGAATGACCCGAGAGAACCAGCAAAACTGTCGCACACAGGACGCTTTGCGCTGATCGGGCTGCTGGTGGCGTGCATGGCCCTTCTTGTTGCTTCACTGCTCGGCTTTGATCTTGGCGCGCCAACCTGCGGAGCCGGTTTGTTTGTGCTGTTGCTGGTGAGCCTGCGTGACCGTAGCATGCCTTTGAAGGTCGCACGTTCTATCTCATGGTCAGTGGTGCCGCTTGTGGCCGGACTTTTTGCGATGGTGGAGGCGTTGCAGAGCGCCGGCATGATGCGCCTTTGCCTGGCCGCTCTCAATGCATTATCGAACGCGCCCAGAGTGATCGGCAATTTAGGCGCTGCATTCGGAGTGGGGCTGCTCTCCAATGCCATGAACAATCTTCCCGTGGGCCTGATCAGCGGATCGGCCTTAAAAGCCGCGCACCAGAGCGCAGGCCTTGCACATTCGGTGCTGATCGGGGTTGACCTGGGACCGAACCTTTCCGTGACCGGCTCGCTTGCAACCATTCTATGGTTGATTGAGCTGCGGCGCGAGAACGTGGAAATTACAGCATGGGAATTTCTCAAAACAGGAATGATCGTGATGCCTCTGGCGCTGCTGGCCAGCATTCTCTTGCTGACGTAATAGCAACTCGCATGAACACACACCTGAATACATATTTCCTCATCATTGGCGGTTCCTCTTGAGATTCTTATCCTCCGGCCAGATACTTCTTTAGAAGTGAAAAGCAGTAGTTCTGCGCTTCTCATGGTCTCGGTTGCCGCTAAAGCATAATTCCTTCCGAGCTTAAAACAATCCCAAAATTTGAATGCGAATGGTAAGCGCTAATGCGTTGCCTGATTACCAAGATCTTGCCCCTGCCATTCGGAAACCCACCAATCATAAGAAAAGGAAAATACATTGATCTCCATGAACTCCATTAACGCAATCCTTGATACGCTCGCCGCACAGCAGCAGCATGGCGAAAATTCGCTCATCGTCACAATCAAACCCGATCTCATCCAGGATGCGATGAACGCTCTCCGCAACTACAGAAAGCTATTCGCTCCATTTATTCCCGGTGCGACTGATACGATGCCGATCTACGCAGCTTACGAACAAATGCGGGCCCACGTAACCAAGCACACTATTTTGCTGTTTGTCGAATGCCAGACCACGGAAGAGTTCCGTGAGGCACTTCGCCGGCTGCCAATTCGAAAATCTTCTGAGTGGCGCTGTTTTGAGGATAGTTACTGAGAGCTTGTGCTTGAAGTTCCTCAAGCTAACGTGGTCCTGGTGATCATGCTTTAGTTCCAGCGCATTCAATGCTACTTGCTTTCGTAGTGGTTATTTGTGCACCCACGAATGCCTTCTCAGCTTTTTCCGAAATGTCGCTGATCTTCTCTCCAGTACTCTAGCCCTTCGGCTTAAGAGCAGCAATCCGCAGACAATTCCGCCGGCAAGACGTTGCAGACTGTGCGCCCTATGAACCAGTACGAAAACACTTTTCGATTCTCAATGCGCCATGAAGAAAGTGGCAGAGTACTGCAAACAAGCCGCACGATCTGGGACAAACGCGATTGCAGGTCTTAATGGAATCGCTATTTCGGAGTTCAACAAATGGCCAGGAGGGTACTTTGAATACATTTAACATTACAAAGCGAGACAAATAGAAGGGCACCCCACCCGGCTCGGGGATTCATCTCTCCCAACAAACACTTTCGAAGCCTTTGCTCCGCCGAGGAACGCCCGCGTTTAAATTGCCGTCGCAAGTCTGGCCAGATGAACATCTTTCCTCTTGCATTTTAAGCTCCGTCTGAATCAGCGCTGAGTAACCAATGCCTCCTTCCCGTTCGCTTGACCTGAGGACCTGATCTGCTCTGTTCGCTGCGTTTGGGCCCCGGCCCTCTGCTCTTGCCTTAGCCTCTGCAGTGAGGCGAAGTGCAGCAGAATCGATAGCGGAACCGCGAAGACCGGAATAAGGGAAAGCGGGAACATGGTTATCAGGCCGCTAGGACGATCGAACGCAGCCATTTGAAGTGGAGAGGGGGAGGTAAGAAACCCGAGCGTAATCGCGATCACAAGGTCGGCGATGCCGAGCAGGTTCCACAGCCGGACCCGACGCGCAGATTTTTTGGGCGAATGCGCATAGCCAGCAGCAACGAAGGGAGCGAGAACTCCTACAAGGGAATCTCCCAAACCAGCCGGTAAGGCAAAAATTCCCGGTAAGTGCCGGCCAGCGTAGAGTACGACGAAGATTACACCTAGAACGCGATAGAACTGCACTCCAACCAGCCAGGTACTGGGAACACTTGCGACAATGCGTTGAAGCGATGGGAAAATTGAAAAGGCCAACACACCAATGAAGATGGGAGTTAGAAGACCATACTGAATTGTGGGAGGGCCGGATGATGGTCGATATAATCCAGCGATAGAGCTTACCGCGGCTGCGATGAACCATCCAATGAGGAGCGCTGACACGCTCCAGAGCGCCTTGGCCCGATCAGTGTTTGACCAGGGGGCGTTAAGCAGCGCTCGACGCAGGCCGAGCACTAGGGTTGCGATTACAAGGACCATGCCGGTCAAAATGAACAGCGTCAAATAAGCGGGGACTTGGTAATTCATAGACTTCTCTCCATTCTTGAAAATCTTCCTAAAACTCAGTACTCCGAAGCAGTCTTCGTGCAACGGTGCTGGGTGAGCGACCTTACTGCAGCGCAGCCGGGTTGAGTGCTCTGAGGGGCATCAAGGGGCCGACCGGAATGTATTCAGAATCCATTAACTTCTCTTTGGCGAGTGGCAGCGTTTCCATAAGTGCGCGCGCCTCGTCCTCGGTCTTCGCTTCGACCAGGAAGATGACGCCTTTGCCGTTGCCACGCGAATACCACTCGCGGATTTTCCCGTCGAGGTAGAGCCTCACAGTGGCCTGAATCTCCTGCGGTATCACGGCCATAATTTGTTGTGGAGTGACGCCCTGCCTTGGACTCTGTATGACGAGCACTGCGGTGGTTTTCGGTATAGCTATGCTGGGGACCTCTTGAGCAGTTGCAGATTGCGATTGCGCAACAGACGTTACGAGAAGCACTGCCATGAACAGGAAAATAGCGAATTTCATTTGAATGTCCTTTCAGTTTGGTATGGTTCTCTTTATATAGAGTACTATCGTACTCTATCGAACGCAAAAAAATTACTCTTCAACAAAGCTCTTGATGAAAAACTTCCTTGCCTCTTCCAACCTCTGCTCCCGCGTTTGCGGATCCGGACTAACACGTACCATCATCAACACCCCCGCCATGGCCGGGAACAACAACCTGCATTTAGCCAGTCGTTCTTCTCGCGTCCGCCCAGGGAAAAATGGCGCTAGCCGTTCTCGATACGCTTCCAGCAACGCCTCAATTCGTTTTCTAACGGATAATGGCTTTCGTGCGAGTTCGGGCCCGAGGGCGGCCCGCACGCAACCCGATCCCGGCGAGTTCGCGTGGCCAACGCTTAAATACCGTTCGATGATCGCCCGCAGAGCCTGACCTTCAGGCGCAGACCTCGCGATCTCCTCCATATCTCTTCCTGTTTCATCGAGCGCCCGTGCTACCGCTTCCACAAACAGGTCGTCCTTGCTTTTAAAATGCCGGTAGAAGCCTCCTTTCTTCAGCCCCACCTTCTTCATTACCGTGCCAATGCCACTACTATCTCCGCCACGCTCGCGGAAAGAGCGGGCAGCCGTGGAAAGAATCTTCTCGTGGCTCTGCGCTTTGTGTGCCGCGGAGTATCGCATAAGCATTAGCGTACGGTAGTCCTCTATATTTGTCAAGACGCTGGGGTTCGCGCGCAGCCGACTTGGAAATCTGCGAGCTGATAAAGATCGACGTCGTTAAAGCAAAGGTGAACTTGGTAAGCATTTGTCCGAGATCGTGATGAGGGCCCAACTTGGAAACCAACACCTACGAGCTTGATGGACAGCGGGATTTGCTTGGTGAGCACACGGAAACACTGCTTCCGGAATACCTAGACATATGAGGGATGTTAAGCTGGTGCCGGGAGGGGGGGTCGAACCCCCACGAGGGGTGAACCTCGGCGGATTTTGAGTCCTCCTCCCATTTTTTTTAGCGTAATAAAACCTAGTATTTGCAGAGTCTTAGCGAAGAACCTGGGTTTGTTCGGTGAGGTCTGGTGAGGGCCTGCGAAGGTCAATAAGTCACGTATTGGTCACGTCAACGTCAAAACCATCATACAATTTTAAAAATACGGCCCGAGACAATCTTAACGATTTCCCTGCAACAAAATCGAAAGAAGTTAAATTATGTTCTTTACCACAATGCAACTTTAGCAACTTGCCACGACCCATTGCCCCTATTAACGGGCATGCTGGGCTCAATGTCCGCCGGAGTCAACTCCGTGAGGTGCTTCTCCGGCAGCGTCCATATGTGGAAGTAGTAATTGGGAGCCATGTCGAGCGCTGTTTCCCATTCATTCCGAGTGATATATATCTCGCCGGGCTGACGAACCGTCGACTTAACTTCTATAAGCTTGGCCACTGGCTCTACCGGACCCTTATTATAGGAATGCACATCGTATCCGGCTGAATTATCATCGATGGAAATCCAACGTGGCGAGTTGCTGATACCAAGAGCAGCCAATCTCTTAATCTCATACTCCATCGTTAGTTGCTCGGCTGCACGACCTTGCTCAAGATGCTTCGCGTCATCTTTTGCTCGAACTTCGTGTGCCAATTCGTCCCACCACTTAAGGATTTCAGGGGATGGCGGATGCAAAAAGAGTGCTGCCGCATCAAAGCATTGCGCTTCGTTGACGCTCAAGGCTGCCTTAACTCGATCCCGTCCGGATGGCGAAAGACGAATCCACCAAGGATTCAACTCTTTTACTAGTATTGTAATGATCCTGCGATAGAAGGCGCTAATATCGGCATCCAGGCCGCCGGTCTGCGCGGTGAGGCCATGCAATACGAGCGCTGCTTCGTAATTGTGATGGGCATTATCGACAGAGACGCGCCTTACAGCGGTTACCACTTCAGATAGGTGAATGTCGGGATGGACCATGGAATAGCGGCGAATTGCAAGCAAGCCGTTGAGGGCGCTCATTGTAAAAAGGGACTCTTGTCGGTGGGCGCTCACGAGTTATTCCTCTTCGCTGTCGTCAAAGGACATATCTCTACCTTCAAGTTCTTCAATTAGGTCGATGAGGTCATCCAACTCGATTCCATAGTTCGTTGGATCAGCGGCGTTTTCTTCGTCTAGCGCGATCTCATGAAGATCTGGATCATCTAAAAGCTGCTGAAGATTTCTGAGTTTTACAGCGAGGCGGTGGTTAACTGAGCGATCGATACTCCCAACGGCTTGTGGCGCAATCGTTTGGAAGATATGAATGTAAGTTTCGACACCTGGCTTGAGTCCAAGACGGTGTATACGGTCGATTGATTGCAGGTAATGGGTGGTGTTGTAACTGCGATCAAGGTAAATCGCATTGTGACAAATTTCATGTAGGCTGATTCCTTCCCCGGCGGCAGCGGGATTAGCAATCATGACGCTGCAGGCCGGGTCTTCATGAAAGCGGCGGATGCGGTTTTCACGGGTGTCAGCGCCTTCCTCTTCACCGGTCGGTACAGCACCGTAAAGTGTGACCGGATTTAAGTCCGCCAATAGTTTTTCCATTTCGAAAATCGTATCGGTAAAGATGGTCCAGATAACGCTTTTCTGATCGTCCCGCGCAAGCTGGCGCGCGAGGGAGGCGACAGCGCGCATTTTTTGGGAAGGACCTTCAT
>DASRCD010000050.1:0-8271 GCA_035653315.1 Candidatus Angelobacter sp. | reverse complement strand
CGCGGGCTGTGGCAATATCTTTTCGTGCGGACAATATTCCAATCAACAAAAGCGCAGCGCCAGCAAAACACATGGCAACCGCAGTGCCAGAGGATTCAAGGAACATGGCGAGAATGGCTGGGTGCATAGATTTCGCGGTTTCGGCGAGAGCCTCAGATTCTACTCCTGTGGGATGAACTGCTCGCACCCAATACCGGGTACGGGTGCCCCATCCTTTCGCTGCTGTTTGCGAAAGGGTGGGATAGAATACCGCCCGTGTCAAAAGGCTTACAACGCAGACAAGGTGGCGGTGAACGCCATTTCATTACCTGCAGTTTTAACCATCGACAGCCATTTCTGGGTCCGCCCGCGCGGCGGGATTTATTACTGAAAATCCTGGAAGGAGTCCGGAAGAAATATGATTTTGTCGTCTGGGGTTATGTAGTCATGCCTGAACACTTTCATCTTTTGATTAGTGAGCCGGTTAGAGGCACCGTTGCCAAAGCGATGCAGGTGCTGAAACAACGCGTCTCGCTGGAGTGCAACAAGAAAAATCTCGGTTTAGTGGAACCAACCCCTTTCTGGCTGCCGCGTTATTACGACTTTAATGTTTTTACGGAGCGCAAACACATAGAAAAGCTGCGCTATATGCATCGTAATCCGGTGAAGCGTGGACTCGTTGAGTCTCCCGAACTGTAGATGTGGAGCAGCTTTCGGCACTATCGATTTGGAGAAGTAGGCCCAGTGAAGATTGGGGTAGAAGCAGTGCCGATATTTATTGATTGAACTAGGTCTATCCCACCCTTTCGCAAATCCGGCGAAAGGATGGGGCACCCGCTGGCATAAAGCCCGTATGATAAGGATCTGCGGTTCGATTCAGATACAGTGCACCCACTGGATTCACCCTGGAGAATTACGAGATGCGGAAAGGGTTTACGAGAAGACCACAAAGCGATGAGCCTGCGATTCGAGTCAAGAACTATATAACGCCGGGCGGGCTGCAGCGCCTCAAAGATGAGCACCAGTTTCTGCTCACCAAAGAGCGCCCGGCCGTTACCGAGGTGGTGGCGTGGGCTGCCGGCAATGGCGATCGCAGTGAAAACGCCGACTATCAGTACGGCAAGCGGCGGCTGCGGCAGATCGATGGGCGGATTCGCTTTCTCACCAAGCGAATTGAAGCCGCGGAAGTGGTGGACCCGGAAGCTCCGCGAGCGGGGCAGGCGGCGACGCGGGCATTCTTCGGAGCGACCGTGCGTTATGCCAATGCCGCGGGAGCGGAGCGAGTGGTGAGCATCGTGGGCACTGACGAGGTCGATCTCAACCGCAACCACATCAGCTGGGTGTCACCTCTGGGGCGTGCGTTGATGAAGTCGGCAGCGGGTGACGAAGTAGTTCTCCAGGCGCCGGGCGGTCCAGAATACCTGACCGTGCTGGAAGTGCGCTACCAGCACATTTCCGTGGAACCGTTCCGTGAACCACCCGGGGCTGAGGCCTCGGGAAAGGGACTCACGAGCCGACGCTAATCCCAAGCCTTGTTATCGGATAGGTCATTTCGCCGTTTGTGCCGACCCGAAGCCTCACCAATTTTCACCAATTGCTAGCTGCATTTCAGCAGCTACAAACAAAATACAAATCTAAATTATTACGGCTTCATTTCGGCGCCAACAAGAAAATCTGCAACCCTCTGCCGAAAATGTTGAAACTGCAATAAAGAAATCAATGGTCTTCAATCCTGCGCCAACAGAGTGAACAAAGATGCCCGGGGGGCTTGCAACTTCCGGGGTGGCTTCCGTCGTTCCCTTGTCCATAAAATGTTATGTACCACATTCTGAAAATAACCTGAGGCAAGCGTGTTGTGCCTTGGCGTTCGCATTTAGCCCCACTCTAGTCGTAGTGTCGCCCTCAAGCTTCATGCGTTACATCCACTAGCTTTTCAGTTTCGTTACATAGGCTCTTGGCCGGTAGTTACTTGCCGCGCAATAAAATAGTTTAGTATGGAGTTAGTACTTTAGTAGTTTAGTATTGTCAAAGAAGGTACTTTTCAGCACACACACACTTCCCCTACTATTAGCCTCCATCGGCTCGAACTACAAAATCAACTAATAGAAAAGGAATTCATGAGGTTATCGTGGCTTCTGTGTGCTTTCCTGTCAATGCTGTTTCTCTCTACTGTAGTATCAGCTCAAACCCAGCCAGAAGTTTTTGATGTTAATGTCTATGAAGGCATCTACCCGGATATCTTTAATGCTTACAGAAACAACACATCCGGAGCAACATCTAATTGGACCAGTACCGGGCTTCCGGCCGGTCGCCGCGCCAGCATCATTTTCGATCCCGTATATTACGTAAGCACCAACGGCCTGAACCTCAGCTATCCAGCTGCGCTGAACCATTTCCTGCAAACCGGACTGCCGCAAGGATTGAGGGGCAGCCTGGAGTTTGATGTGCAATATTACTTCAACCACAACCAGCAGGAGTTGGCTGCCGCCGGCGTCACCACCTTTACAGGTGCGGCAGATTATTTCCTCAACACTGGCCTTAAATACAAGGGCGAACAGGGCAGCGCCGATTTCAGCATTCAAAATTATATGGCTCTTTATCCAGATGTGGCCGTTGCCTATCAGGATCAGAATAAATACCAAAACGCGATGCTGCACTGGCTGAGGCGCGGCAAAGGGCAAGGACGCACTGGAACAGGAACATTTACGGTTTCATCTGAGTGCACTGCGCCCTCGGTCACCAATCCCCGAATCTACATAGGAATTACCGGCCCATTTGGGACAGACAGCAACAATACCGCTGCTGCTCCTTTGGATGGAAGCACCGCGGTGAAGTTTGACACCATTCTTCGCACCCGGTCGGAGTCCGGCGTGCAGAACCTGATTGTTTGCCTCCAGGGTGGGACCTTTCAGACCAATGGAGCTGGAGATTTCAATTTCTATGGCCCCACAAATAGCCCTCATCATACAAATATCTGTCCGCCGAATACCACTTGCATGTGCCCGGATGATATACACCAGTGCCCGGCGGGGTTCAGCGTCAACACCAACTGGCACATACACGGCCTGGGCATCAGTGGCGCAACTCCCACAACACTGCAATTACAGAATGCTTTGGAAAGTATTACAGACTGGAGTTACGGCACTGACACAGGCTTAGGCATTGTGTTCCTGAATCACGACCAAAGCGTTTCCGGAGTTGAAATCTCTGATCTCATCATTGATCTTAACTATCTAGGAGTAAAGCAAAATAACCCCGCTTTTATAAATCTCCTGGCCATTCGTCTCGATACTCATCTGGGAAACCACCATCTTCACCATCTAAATATACTTGGTCTATCAGGCGAGGCGACACAGACAAAAGATCCTAGGCTTAATACCCTCCCAAATACTCCGGAACTACTGGAAGGACTTCCCGTTTTTGTGGCTTCTCTCAGCAATTCGTCTCCGCTCACAAACTCTGGAAACCTGATTGAGTATGTGCTCATGAGCGACAATTCCCAGACCGGCCATTGCAGTGGCGTGAATATGCCCTCTTCCAACCCTCCGCTTGCGTTCGGGCGCTGCACCGGAATTGCAATCGACAACGCTGCGGCCGAAGTACGGTACAACGTCGTGAATGGAATTGAAAACGGGATTGGCGGATTTTTCATGCCGCTGGTCTGGTTTCACGATAATTTTCTCTTCAACAACCAAGGCCAAGGATACATCACTGATAGCCTGGTCAACCGGGATGTGCTCATTCAGTTCAACGAAATCAGAAACCCGGGCACGAACGGCATTGATATAGGCCAGAGCGTGGGGACTTTTGAGGACTTCCAACTGCAATACAATACGATTTACCTGGACCGGGACGGCACCACAGGCATTCGCTTCAACGGGGATGTCACGAATGCATCCGTCATTAACAATAATATTATTGAGGACGTCTCACTCAGCAGCGGCAATGGCATTTTTTTTAGCCAAACCGGGAACGGCAATAATCAATTTGAGTACAATCAGGTTAACAGCGGTCTGACCAACTCGCACACAGGCACGGATTGTCTATTCGATAATTGGAACCAGGTCAGCTTTGGCCTTTCAGATTTTGCCGATACCCAGAGCAGTCCTTGCAGCATGCCACCGGAACCTGGAGTGATTACCAGCCAGATTGATCCCATTACGAACGGCTTGGAAGTTTACTTCAGCGGCTTTGACCAGGATGTTCGCACATTGACGTGGAACAGCTCTTCTCTATGGTCGGCAAACAGCACAGACATAAGCTATCCCGGCAAGATAGCCGCCATGATTACCGGCGGCCCAATCGCGAATATGATTGATACCAAGCAAAACCAGCCTGAGGTCAATCTGATCGGCGTTGACGAACATATCTACCAGTTGAGTTGGACTGCAGCAAACGGCTGGCTTGGACAAGACCTGACCGCACTTACCACCCCGGCCAACGCTTCTCTTCCACTCGCCTCCGGCGGGGGCCTCACTAACCTGATGGATACGATTGCCGGGCAGGTTGAAGTTTATTATGTCGGCATAGACGGTCACATTCATCAGTTCTATCTCACGGGCACGGCTCCCAATTTTGTATGGCACGCCTTTGACGTAAGTGCCTTAACAGGAGGGACCAATGCAATGTTCAACAGCTCACTGTTCAGTGTGGTTGATAGCCTGGTGGGAGCCCCTGAAGTCTATTATGTAAGTACGGACCAACATATTCACCAACTCTCGTATAACACCAGCACCGGTTGGCACAACTATGATCTCTCCTCACTTACTGGAGCTCCCGCAGCGGACAGCGGAGGAATAACCGCCTTGGCAGACACGCTTGATGGAGCGATGGAGGTGTATTACGTGGGGATAGACCAGCATATCCATCAATTACAGTGGAGCCTCAGTACCGGCTGGCGCACCTTCGATGTAAGCGCTTTCACGGGCGCTTACCCAGCTGTGGCTGGGCAAGGCACTTTGGTGAGTGACATCAATACGCTGACAAGCTCCCTTGAACTGTATTATGTGGGCACAGATCAGCACGTCCATGAGATCTCGTGGAGCGCCAGCGCCGGATGGCACCCTGCGGACGTCACTGCAGCCGCCGCTGGAGCGCCAAACATAGTTTCTGGCGGGAGCGTCACCAGCCTGATGGATAACCTGGCCAGTGCAGTCGACGTATTCTATGTGGGCACGGATCATCGCGTCCATGAACTGCAATGGAAGCCCAGCACCGGCTGGCATGACGCAAACATCCAACAAAATAACTAGGCTTCTAGGAAAATGATCGCGCAATACCTCAAATGGGAGACGCTGCGCGTCTCCCATGGGGTCTCTTGGTGGTTGATTCAGGTTGAGCTTACGCTTCTCCGGCGCTAAATTCCGGCTTGCTCCATCTGCTCGCGTGCGGCGTTCGCTCAGGATGGGCAGGTGGGGAGATACATAGCCTGAGTAAAAATGAAGCAGATATATTACTCAGGGAACCTTATGAGTCGGACATGTCTGTCATATTTCGTCTTGATTCGCTCAATAAATCGGCTAAGGTGAGGACGCGCCGAGGTGCGCAGGGTCTTTGAAAACTTAGCGTTCAGTAATCAGCATTCAGCTATCAGCCAAAGCAGGAAGAAGCTCAGGGCGACAAGCTGGGGTGGACTGGAGTAAGAACCATGTTAAGCCTGGGGTGAAGTGGGGTGACATGGGGTGAAATGGGGCGGAATGTCGGGGGGGAGGGGTAGGTAAGGTATCGCCGACATCGGATCATCGCCGACATCGCACGTGATCGGAAAAGCAAGACCCTTACCACAGAGGACACGAAGGAACACAGAGGAAATCCGAAACCCTTACCACTGATCAACAGACGACACTCATGAATCGGGTGAACGGGACATCAGAAAACTATTTCACCACGGAGGCACGGAGACGCGGAGAAAATCAAAAAGCTTTACCAATGGTTGCACTGATGAAATCGGGTAATTAGGACATCGGGAATCTGGTGATGGCATGGCAAAAACCTTACCACTGATCAACACGGATGACACTGATCCAAAAATTAAGGAGACGCTCGGTTCGCGTCTCCCTTGGGTATTCCTTTTGGTGGTTGTTTATGTAAGAGCTTAGGCTCTTCCGGCGCTAAATCCGGCTTGCTCCATCTGCTCGCGTGCGGCATCTGCGGTTGAATGGATACCTTGCACTTTGAGCTTGAAGTCGTCTGGATTGCTGGCGTTCTCCAGTGCGGTCTCATAGCTGACCAGGCCTTGCGAGTACAAATCGTAGAGGGACTGGTCGAACGTCTGCATACCGTACTGGGAGGTGCCGGCGCCAATGGCCTCATGAATCAGGCGCGTTTTCTCCGGGACCATGATGCACTCGCGGACGAATGCAGTGGAAATCAGGACCTCAGTGGCTGGAACGCGGCCTGCTCCGTCAGCGCGCTTTACAAGTCGCTGGCTGACGACGGCCCGCAAGGTGGCGCCAAGCTGCATACGCACTTGCTTTTGCTCCGGTGGAGGAAATACAGAAATGATACGGTTGATGGTTTCAACTGCGTCTAACGTGTGCAGGGTTGAGAAAACAAGATGGCCGGTTTCGGCGGCGTGCAATGCGGTGGAAATCGTCTCCAGGTCACGCATTTCGCCCACCAGGATCACGTCCGGATCCTGACGCAAGCTTGCACGCAGGGCGGACGCGAATGAGGGAGTATCTACCTCCACTTCACGCTGGTTGACAAAACCTTTTTTATCACGATGCAGGAATTCGATAGGGTCTTCAATGGTGATGATATGTTCCGGGCGGCTCGAATTAATACGGTCAAGCATGGCGGCCAGCGTGGTGGATTTACCTGAACCTGTCACGCCTGTTACCAGCACCAGGCCACGGGCCTCTTCGCAGATGTGTTCAATCACTTTGGGAAGAAAAAGTTCTTCCAACGCGCGGATCTTGGTGGGAATCACGCGCAGTACAAGTCCAACATTGCCGCGCTGCTGGAACACGTTGACACGGAAACGTCCCAGGCCGGCAACGCCGTATGCCATATCAAGCTCGGCAGACTCCTTGAATTTTTGCTTCTGCCGGTTGGACATCATGCTGAAAGCCATGTTCAACATGTCTTCCGCGGAGATGCGCGGCTGGTCAGTAAGCGGGGCAAGTTCGCCATCCACGCGGACGTGCGGATAGTTGCCAACTTTCAGATGAAGGTCGGAGGATTTACGCTCCATCGCAATGCGAAGCAGGTCATCAATATGCATATTTCACTCGTACCTAAAGAATCCTGGGCGTTACAGAAATGATCTAACTATGTTTGGCGGTATTGGCTGCAACGTATCACGGAGCAAAGTGGAACACAATCAGGGTATTTCCACACGCTCCGCAGTCCTGGCCAGGGTTGCACCCAATTGCCATAAAGCTTTTACCTTCAGCAGTGTATGTTGGCTTGAGGCTTAACTACAATGTTACCGATGACACAGCACGTTAACCGGCCTAAGGTGGTGATCATTGGAGCGGGCTTTGCCGGCATCAACGCGGCCAAGGCTCTGGCCAAAGCTCCGGTATCTATAACGGTAATTGACCGCAAAAACCACCATACCTTCCAGCCGCTGCTTTATCAGGTGGCGCTGGCCGTGCTTTCACCCGCTGAAATTGCCTCTCCGGTGCGTACTGTGTTGCGCCATGCGGAAAATACTGAGGTGCTGCTGGGTGAAGTGATTGGCTTTGATCTGCAAAAGCGCCTAGTCCTGCTGGATGGCATTGAACTGCCTTTTGATTATCTGATTGTGGCCGCAGGGGCCACCCATGCCTATTTCGGCCATCCGGAATGGCAGGAGCTTGCGCCTGGGTTAAAGACCTTAGAAGACGCCACGGAAATTCGCCGGCGCATTCTCCAGGCCTTTGAAAATGCCGAGCGTGAGGCGATTGCGCATCAGGCGGTGATGCCGCTGAACTTTGTGGTGATCGGCGCCGGTCCCACTGGGGTTGAACTGGCTGGCGCCATTTCTGATATTTCCAGGCACCATTTACAGGAAGATTTTCGCGCCATTGATCCGCGCCAGTCTCGAATTATTTTGCTAGAAGGCGGCCCGCGCGTGTTGCCCACGTATTCTGAAGATCTTTCCGCCAGCGCTGAGCGCCAGTTAAAGCAGATGGGCGTTGAGGTCCGCACCAATGCCATGGTCACCAATCTTGAGCCGAACATGGTTTCTGTGGGCAAAGAGAAAATTCCCGCAGCGGTCATTCTGTGGGGCGCGGGTGTTTCTGCTTCGCCGCTGGGCAAAATGCTCGGCGTCCCAACAGATAAGGCAGGCCGGGTAATTGTTGA
>DASRCD010000049.1:0-3743 GCA_035653315.1 Candidatus Angelobacter sp. | reverse complement strand
GGATCGCTCCGGCTGAGACCAAACAGCATGGATGCAAACAGCCGGCTGCTGAACAATGCTGCTGGAACCCCGATTACCACGCCCACGATTACAAGCTTCCCTGCTTCCTGCAAAACCATCCACAGCACGCTGCTTCTTTGCGCTCCCAAGGCCATGCGCACTCCAATCTCGCGGGTGCGTCCGGCAACTGAATAAGACAAAATTCCGTAAAGCCCAATGGAAGCCAGCAGCAGCGCCAACCCTGCAAAGAAGCTGGAAAGGCGGGCAATCAGGATTTGATCATTAATGGTTCGGTCTGTGAGTTCACTCAATGTTCTTACGCTATAAACTGGGACATTGGCATCGGCTGATTGGATCAGTTTGCGGGCTGCCTCTGCCACCGCGGAAGGATTGCCCACTGTCCTCACTTCAAAATTGATACCCGGCAGGTTCCCCGTGGTCTGGGCAAGTGGAATATAGTAACGGCGCTGCACCTTGCCTTTTAATTCATGATCACGTGCATCACGCGAGACGCCGACAATTTCAACTGCCTGGCCTTTCGTCGCTGGATCGTCAATCGTGAACTTTCTGCCAATGGGATTCTGGTCGCCAAAATAAAATTTGGCCATCGTCTCATTAATCACTGCCACTTTGGGCGAGGTTCCCGTGTCCTGCAAGCCGATGTCCCGGCCAAGCAGCAGCGGAATGCCGATCGCGCTAAAGTATTGCGGTCCTACCTGATCAAAGGCCGCTTCCAGGTCTTCTTCCTTGCCTGCAACGTATCCTTCTACTTTGATGGAATCTCCGGATTCGCTTCCGCTGAAAAGTCCGTTCTTTGAATAACTCACGGCGCGAACGCCCGGCAGGGTGGAAAGCCGGCTGGCAACTTCATTGCTGAAATTCGTAATCTGGAGATTGCCGTATCCGGCCGCCATGGGATCAGTATTGATCAGCAGAAGGTGTTCCCGGTTATACCCCAGATCAACATTGCGAATGTTCTGCAAGCTGCGCACCAGCAATCCGGCGGCAAACAGCACCAGCAATGAAACTGCCACCTGTGCCGTGACCAGAAACTTCCCCCAACTCCAGCCGGCATTTGGATTCATACCGCTCTGGGCGCCTGATTTCAATGTTGGCGCCACGGCCACGCGTCGCGAACGCAGCGCTGGAATCAGCCCGAATAAGATTCCAGTAATGAGACACACGGCTGCGGTAAACAAGAAAACGCGCAGGTCAGGTGAGGCTTCCAAAGTATCATTCTTGCTCAGGTGTAAAAGCATCTTGGTTCCCCAATGCGCCACCAGCAACCCTAAAGCTCCGCCGGTAAACGCAAGAAAAACACTTTCCGTAAGAAGCTGGCGGACCACCCTTGTGAATGTAGCTCCAATGGCCACGCGAACTGCAATTTCTTTTTGCCGTGCGGAAGCGCGGGCCAACATCAGGTTCGCAACATTGACGGCAGCAATGACCAGAATCAATCCCACAATCGACATCAAGAGCAACAGCGGTTCCTTGAAATCACCGCGCAGGTCAGAAAATCCGCCACCACCTTCGCTGACCTGAATTTTTCCACGCTTCAATGCGTCAAGATCGTCTTTTCTCAATTTTGCGCCGAGTGCACCGTTCAGCGCCTGCTGAAACACAAGGTTCACATCCGCCCGCGCCTGGTTCACGTTCACCCCTGGCTTCAGACGCGCAATAATGTGCAGCCAGGAAGAGTTGTAATCGTCCAGCCACTTTCTTCCGGTCACAACCTGTTCCTGCATTGAAAGAGGAATCCAGAAATCCTGGGAATCTCCCACCGTATCGCCATAAAAACCTGGTGGAGTTACACCAACAATGGTGAAGGGATAATTGCCAACCTTCACTGTTTGTCCAACAACTCCTGTATTTTGTCCTAATTTATCTTTCCAAAAGCCGTAGCTCACTACCAGCACCGGGTGCGCGCCGCGGCCATTGTCCTCTTCCTGCGTAAACACGCGTCCATATAGAGCGTTGACCCCCAGAACGGAAAAATAGTTTCCGCTTACCAGCACGCCCGTTGCGCTTCCGCTGATTTCGCCCGCGCCTTGCTGAGGGGAAGTCATCCGCAACCTATGCACTTCTGCGGAAGCAAGCATCCCCGTAAAGCTCTGGCTGTCTGCGTTGATCTCGCGATAAAGAGGATAGGAAAAAAGCTCAACCCTCGGCGTTCCATTTGACCGGGAGTGCACTTCCAGCGGGTCTCCGATGACTACCAGCTCTCCTGGATTCTTCACTGGAAGCATCTTGAGCAGAATGGCATTTACCAGGCTAAAGATAGCGGTGTTCGCGCCTATGCCCAAAGCCAGTGTTATTACCGCCACTGTAGTGAAAGCCGGGCTCTTGCGCAGAACACGCGCGGCATATTGAATATCTTGCAGTAGAGTTCGCATAGATGTACCGATTTCCCAGGAATCAGACTTGCAGGCGCGTGGCCTTTCTTGAAGAAAAAGTCTGTCAAAAATTCTGTGGCGCGGTCCGGCTACTCGCCTTCAAATCTCATTAGTGGTCGCGCCGGTATCATGCAGAGCGCCCAAAGCCCATGCGGCGTTCTTGCGCGCTTCAGCTTGTGGAGAGCTTTTCAAGATCTTAATCAGCGGCTCAATGGAAGGATGCCCTATATTGACCAGCGCTGCTGCCACTTCTTCACCCAGCGTCATTTTTTCCAGCTTGCGCTGGCGGTACAGTTTAGGATCAACTTCCGTGGCATCCCCTAGCAGCTCAAGCAAGGGATCAATGGCATTCACAGCCGCGGAGCGTTGCTGGCCCAGCCAGTAAGCGGCTGCCGCTTTTTGTTGTGGCTTGCCGGCCTTCAGCATTGCAATATGCCGCGCAATTGACTCGTTATTACCGCCGCCTGGCTTGGTAGTCGTGTTGTTAGAACTGAATCCGGTAAGGAGGAATAAAGCTAAACCCAGCCCAAGCGATAAACCTGCTTTCCTCAATTCACGCATGCTGCAACTCCTTATCCAAAACACAGGCAGGGCGCTTGCCTTATTTTTCCTAAGCACAGGTAATTGCATTTGCTGTGCCGAAATGAACTAAACCTTAACTTATTGAAAATAATACCCTAAATGACCGAAAAACAGAAAACCGCAAAAGTTCAGTGTTCGCAAATGCAATGGGCTGTTCGGAAATGGACACCGGAATTATGGCCCTAAATAAGTCATTCCCATTCAAAACGCTAGTAGTGCCTGATCAAGAACGAACAGGCAACATCATCCTTGCGAGATTATTCATTAGCGCTTAGCTCACGTAATGAAATACGAAGCTCAATGGTGGAAAGTTCGGCATATATTTTGTTTTCATCACTGACTCAGGCAGCCCAGCAGCTACACACGCCATTCTTACCACTGAACGTGGAAAATCGAGCTCCCGGACGGAAAAGCTCCATACAGATGACGATGGCGTCTGCTTTGACTATGATGGTTCCGCTTGTCTTGAGGCGCTTGGTCCGGCTAAATTGCCCGATTTTTCACCGCCCTTTTCTCAGTTACCCGGGTAATTCTTTTCAAAGAAAGAGCAGTTTTTAGCCGATAGGTAGTGCGCCTGGAAAGAAGATCAATGGACATGCGCAAGGACATTCGTACTCTCCCCCGCTTGCGGCCCTTTGCCTGGATATGCGCCGCCTCCGCCTTAGCCATCATTTCACTGCCTCTGGCAGCGCAAGATGGAAGATCCAGCAGCCATCATGCGGAAGCCGAGCTGCATATAACCGCCATTGTCGTACCAGTGGTCCTTCC
>DASRCD010000048.1:0-2249 GCA_035653315.1 Candidatus Angelobacter sp. | reverse complement strand
ACCCTGCCCAGCGCTGTTTATTCTGACAATGCAAAAATTGAAAGCTTCTGGTTACGCTTGCAGGAGCGCATTACCCAACTGCCCGGCCTGCAATCCGCTGCGCTGGTTTCAGGATTGCCGCCCGCCCGCCGCGTGAATGCCAATGATACCGATATTGAAGGTTTTGTCCCACAGCCCGGCGGCCCGGTCCAGAACGTAGATTTTTATCAGGTTGTGAGCGACGGCTATTTTGAAACCATGGGCATTAAGCTGGTAGAAGGCCGCTTCTTTACTGCTTCTGACGTAAAGGGAGCGCCCAACGTAGTGATCGTAAACCAGACCATGGCGCGCATGTTCTGGGGCAACCAGAGTCCCATTGGACGCCGAGTACGCCCCAGCAGTGACAATAATGAATGGTGCACCGTGGTTGGCGTGGTGGCCGATGTTAAAAATGCAGGCATTGACAAGCCCACCGGAAGTGAACTCTATCTACCCTACCGGCAACCGCGAGGCTATGGCTATTCCAATATGTATGTGGTCCTGCGCGGAAAAAATGACTCCCTTGATCTTGCCGGGGCCGTGCGCCGCGAATTGAACCAGCTTGATTCCAGCGTGCCGCTTTCAAGCGTGCGCACCATGGAGGATGTCCTTTCCTCGGCGCAGTCACGCCCACGGTTTCTCACTCTGCTGCTGACGATTTTTTCTGCTGTGGCACTGTCGCTTGCCCTGGTCGGCATCTATGGCGTGCTTTCTTATCTGGTGGCGCGCCGCAGCAAGGAATTTGGCCTTCGCATGGCGCTTGGCGCTCCTCGCGACCACGTGCTGGCCCTGGTCCTGAAACAAGGCGCGCTGCTCGCTTTGGCCGGGATTGGCTTCGGCCTGCTTGCAGCATTGCTCTTTACCCGGCTGATGTCGAGCTTGTTGTTCGGCATCCGCGCCGTCGATCCCTTAACGTTCATCCTGATGCCGCTGATTTTAGCTGCGGTAGCGCTGCTGGCGAGTTATGTGCCCGCCCGCCGCGCCACGAAAGTGGATCCCATGGTGGTGCTGCGGTATGAATAAATTACTTTACCGGTAACACTGTTGCCGATTGCAACCGTTTTTCTGTCCACATTGCTTCATCAGTGAGTCTTAGGGAACGATAGAAATGTGCCAGATGCGCATAGCGTTCCACCAGATCAAAGCCGATGCTGGCACAAAGTTTGCGCAAATCCACTGGGCAGAGATGCATGGGGCTGGAGTCAGTTTCTTCCATGTGATTTGATCCATTCATGACACAACGAAAATAAATGCAATGCGCCAGGCCGAACATATGTCCAGCTTCATGCGCCAGGACCTTGCAACTGCGGCGCAGCATAAGCTCAGCGCGTTGAGGCGAGTCATTGCCATAGAAGCGCGGATCGTAACGCGCAAAGCTGTAAACGCCAACTCGCTCCCTGAGAGACGCCTCTCCAAACACAAAGTTCCATGCCGGATCAGGATATAGATCGCGCATGGTGAGACCGAGTACGCAGTAAGCATCGCGAGGAATGTGCTGTGCCAGAGCTTTACGAATATCAGTAGTAAGCATTTGCTGCTTGCCCGTTTCCTGGTTGATACGGGTGGTTATCCTGCCCTGCGGCAGATGCATTACAGGCAATACATTCACCCGCATGGCAAAGAAGGATTCCGCAAAGGACTTGAGCGTGGTCAGGGAAGGAGCGTCAGCGGGAAAAATATCGAGTGGTTGAAGATAAATAGTGGAGTGTGCCTTATCAGGATAGTGGGGACGCGATTGCAGAAATTCTGCATAGCTCTGTCCGCCTTCCGGGTGCACGGAAAGCCATCATTCGGTCCGGGAGCATGAATTGGTTCAAAATCGGATGGACTCAGCAGCCTTTGCGCCACAGGTGGAAGATATTCCAATGGGCCTAACGCCTGAGCACGAGCCTGCGTTCCGGGCACAATAAATTGCATGATGGCTCCGCAGGGCTATTCTTTGCGGGTATTCCCGATTTCCGCGATGATTTCCTGGCCAAGCAATTTGCTGCCGTCATAGAGCACTTCAATCAGGCGTGCGCGCGTGGAGCGAGCATTGGCGACAGCCGTAGCAAGCTCTGTGCTGGGAAAGATCCCGACGATCTCCCACTTGCTCTCTGCGGTCTGCACCCAGATTTCGTATTGCTTCCACTTGGCCATGGTGTGTCACAGTTAGTGTCTCATATCATGATAAAGATTTTGAGGCTGCAATCCTGAGACGAACCCAAAGTAAAACGGGCAGCTTTGGCTGC
>DASRCD010000047.1:0-2361 GCA_035653315.1 Candidatus Angelobacter sp. | reverse complement strand
CGCACAGGCAGGAGATGTGCTGGTATTTACCAAGAGTTTGGGCACGGGCGTTATCTCCACCGCTATTAAGCGCGGAGAAGCCAAACAAGCATGGATCGATGCGGCCATTCAATCCATGACCACTCTCAATGCAAAGGCTGCTGAGATTGCAAGCTCCGGAGCATTTGCTATCCATGCTGCCACAGACGTAACCGGCTTCGGCCTTATGGGACATGCGCGCGAGATGGCCTTAGGCAGCGGGGTTTCTTTGCGCATTCATGCTGCAAGCATCCCATTGCTGGAAGGAGCGCTGGAATGCGTGCGCTCAAAGTTCATTCCCGGCGGTCTGAACAATAACCGTGATTTTGCCGAATGCCTGGTGAGCTATGATGACGGCGTACCGGACGAGCTAAGGACGATCTTGTTCGATCCGCAAACCGCGGGCGGACTGTTGCTTTCTGTTGCCGGTAAAGATGCAAATGCTTTGCTGAAAGCCTTGCAGCAAGGCGGGGTTCCAGCCGTACAAATTGGCGAAGTTCTCCCTGTCGGCAAACCTGCAATCCACGTTATTTAGTCGTATTGTCTCTGGCGGCCTTCCACGGCCATCAGCAGCACCACCGCCGCCACAGCCAATCGGCGATCCAGCAATCTGGCGGGGTCCTGAATGAAGTCCGCATTCATTTTGGGAGCAAAAAGGTTCCAGTTTTGTTCTGCTGCTCCCACTTGCTGGCCAGCAATGGCAAAAGTGTAGCTCTGCGGCAGCAATGCAGTGATAAAACGCCTGAAGATGGCCAGCATTAAGGAATCTTCTTTCACAAAGCCAATTTCCTGATCACTGGCATCCATGATTGTCCATTCCTTGCGTACCACGGATTTCCAGCCACGGCGTTTCAAGGCCCCAACCTTCTGTTGGTTGATGGAATCAGTCACGTCAAACGCAGTACCCCAATCAATGATCTTGCGCGCCTTGATGCGCAGAATTTCCATGCTTTGCGTTTCATCCGTAAACACCCGGATTTCATCTTTCCATGTAAAGACTTTCTTGCGCATGAAAGCCAGGGTGTTGCCAAGAGGATCGTGGATATAAAACTTGGGCGCGAAGGAAAAGATTTTTTGCCGCGCCACGAATGTGTCCTGTTGAAAAACTGCGGCGATAATCGCAGCCTTGACCGCTGGCGCACTTACGCCTGTAGTGGCCATAGATTTTCCTATACCTCCATTGAAAGGAGCCCACCTGCAGAAGTAGGAAGAATCTACGCTATGACCCGGGCCTTAGGCAATAAGAATTACGGAGGCTGGCAGGACTTTGGTGCTAGCCCTAAAAAGCAATCAGGGCGGATTTGGCCGCCCTGAAGGTTATTTTGAATGAAGGTTTATGCGGGTGAAGGCTTGCCCGGCGCGATTCCAGGGTTGCGTCCCGGCTCGGGCTTAAGCACCTGCTGCACACCGTCATCGCCTTTATTCGGCAATACGCGAACAGGAAGCGGCTTGCCTTCAAGCAGCAGCTTTAATTCGCTGGCGTCCAGCACTTCACGTTCCAGCAGCGCCAAGGCAATGCGGACCATGGCATCACGATTTTCCAGGATGATGCTCTTGGCTTTTTCGTAGCCGGTATTGACCAGGCGGCGAACTTCAGAGTCAATCTCGCGGGCTGTCTCCTCACTGAAATCACGGTGTTGTGAGATTTCACGTCCCAGGAAGATCTGCTCTTCTTTTTTGCCGAAGGTCAGCGGTCCCAGGCTGCTCATGCCCCACTCGCAAACCATCTTGCGTGACATTTCCGTGGCGCGCTCAATATCATTGCCTGCGCCGGTGGACATCTGATTGAGGAAGATTTCCTCGGCCAGGCGTCCGCCCATCATCACGGCAATCTGGGTGTTGAGGTAGTCCAGCGTGTAATTGTGCTTGTCGGTTTCCGGCAGTTGCATGGTTACGCCCAGCGCCATGCCGCGCGGGATAATCGTGACTTTATGCAGCGGATCAGCATGTGGCATCAGTGCCGCTACAATCGCATGACCAGCTTCATGGTAGGCCGTGACCTTTTTTTCCTCTTCGGTCAGCAGCATGCTTCTGCGCTCAGCGCCCATCAGAACCTTGTCTTTTGCCAGCTCAAAGTCATACATCAGCACTGATTTGCGATTGCTGCGGGCTGCGTTCAACGCTGCTTCATTCACCATGTTGGAAAGCTCAGCGCCGGAGAAGCCCGGTGTGCCGCGCGCCAGGATGGAGAGATCAACGTCATCCGCCAAAGGAATTTTGCGGGTATGGACGCGGAGGATTTCTTCACGTCCGCGAACATCTGGAAGTGGAACCACAACGCGGCGATCAAAGCGGCCGGGGCGCAGCAGCGCCGGATCAAGCACGTCTGGCCGGTTGGTTGCG
>DASRCD010000046.1:0-4367 GCA_035653315.1 Candidatus Angelobacter sp. | reverse complement strand
GTTGAACAATGATGCAGTGAATTTTCTCTCGACTCTCATCTCTGCTGCATCTGCTGCGTGGCTGGCAAACCGCTTCTTCTGCTAAGAACAACTTCCCATTGAGAAAGTACGCTTCGCCTTTGCTACTTAGGTGTCCCGGATTGTACGTCACCTCAGTCTGATTTCCCTTGCCTGTTATATCCATATCGGTATAATCCATGACGAAGCCGACCCGGTTCCTGCGAGATTCGCTCCAGCGATTGCGCGAGTTTCCTATCCATGCCCGCCATGATGCTGGCTATCAGTTGGAATTGGTACAGCGCGGCGAACAGCCGGACGATTTCAAGCCGATGCCAACCATTGGCAAGGGTGTGGAAGAGTTGCGAATCCGGGATGAGACGGGCGCGTACCGTGTTGTCTATACCGCGCGCCTGGCAGATGCCGTCTATGTGCTGCACGCTTTCCAGAAGAAAACTCAGGCCACGTCCCGGCGAGATTTGGAGTTAGCAAAACAGCGGTTCGGCCAGCTAGAAGGGAAACGCAAATGAAGAAGCCAGCAAAATATGTCAGTGTTTGGGATGCCATTGCTGATACTCCCGAAGAAGCCGCGAACCTGCGAGCGCGCGTGGAATTGATGCGTCAGATTGCATCTATCGTGAAAAAGAACGGCTGGACACAGGCAGAGGGGGCGCGTCGCTGCGGTATCACCCAGCCGCGTATGAATGACCTTCTCCGTGGCCGGGTCTCCCGTTTCTCGCTCGATGCGCTGGTGAATATAGCCACAGTGATAGGCCCCGTGTTCGCGTGAACATTGAAGCCGCCTGAAAACCCGCGCCACAGTTGAGATCAACCGACAATTCAACGGGTAAAAACTTAGCATTTCTCAACAGGCCAGATCACGAAGCGCGGATAGGCTGCGCCACTCTTGGCCCCTGTCTATGGTCACGCAAAACACCGTGAGAGATACGAGCGCAAATGCGTTCTATGGGCGGTACAACGCCTGTTTTTCAGCCTGTTAGCAGCTATGCGATTCCAGTTTTCTTTAGGGCTAGGCTTTCTTAATTTCAAGCCTTCTTTCGCGCGCGCGTATTGCTCCGAAAATTCACATAGGAGAACCGTAATTCCTTTGATTTTTGAATGTCTTGTGCGCCTTTTTAGGTGTCCGAACTGTCCAGTTTAAGCAGCTCCGAAAAGGGAAAGCGTCGCTTTGATTTCCGGTTGGTTTCTGGCCTGGGCGGGAACCGGAGTTCCCGCACCTTTGGGTTAGCTTGTGGTGTGTGCGTTACCTTCGCCCGGCTCAGGCGAATCTTGCAGACCGTTGCCAGCGTTGTCCATGCGCTGGCCAACCTGATTGGTTGATTGCTTGATTGTGTGATTGCGTGATTTTTGATTCCTGATTAAGAGATTCATGATTGGGAGAGTGCAGAGAGGGGTTCGCTGCGATGTTTCGATCAACAGCGACAATCTCTGTCACGACTGAGTAAATTTCGGCGTCAGTTTTGTTCCGTTCGGCTGAGTTTCGGCGGCTGTCCTTCACCTCGACAGTGAATAGTTGCCCTTCCATAAAAATGTCCGGTGACATCTCCTGCCCTCTGCGTGGTAGTTCACCATTAGCGCGCGTCCATGCTTTGAAGTAGTTTCCGCCCCTGGTGATCTTTGGCCCGCTTCGGTCATTTCTGAATGAGCAACTGCTGAACTGGCTTTCATTGTGCCCCCGTCTCAGGGATTGCTTCATCGTGAATGACCCGCTGTAGCTCTGACTCGCGGATCATGGTGCGGCTGCCTACCTTTGTCCTGCGCAGCTTGCCCTTCGCCAGCCATGCGTGAATCGTCCATTTACTAATGCCGCCTAACTTGCGAGCGGCTTCATCTATTGAAAGCAATGTATCCATTCTGCCCTCTCTGGCTCTAGCTGAGCACAAGCCAATTTTAGGTTGACAAAGTATAAAATATGGTAATACTTTTCTATATATGCCTAAAGCAGAAAGCCGTATACCAGAAAAGCAGCGTGAATATCAGGGTGAAAAGAATGCAGAGGCACTGGTGAACTGGCTAAATGCGCCCCACGTCGAAGAAGCTGCAAAGAAAAGAATCAGAACTGTCGTTGGCTTATTTCTGCAATTGTGGATGCATAAAGGCCAAATGAAAGACAGCACTTTTCAGGGCAAGGACGGTTACTGGTATGAGAGCCATACTCCGGATACCAAGAAACGAGACGATCTGAAGAAGGAACTAGACAAAGCTCTCAGCTATTACCGCATGATTCCTTCTGTTCTTCTTCTGGAGCCGGAGGGGAAACCGCGTGAATGGTTAGTCTTGGTTAGTTGGACACCTGCCCCTGGTTCAAGAATGAAGCGTAACGGCAAGAGTGAACCCACTTTTGAAGATTTTGAGGCACTCGGCATTGCTGAAGAAGACTCTCCACCCGGTGTACAGATGGGAGAGTCTGGTGCAATCAAGAACGCTCTGGAGCTAATTGAATCCGGCCTAATCACTAAAGTCACACGTTGCCGATGTGGCAAATTCTTTTTCATAAAATTCAGCCATCAACGGTTCTGTAGCGGAAAATGCCGCATTGCCGAATTTCGGAACAGTGATGAGGCCCGCCGGAAGCGAAATGAATACGCGCGCAAGTTGTATCACTTGCACAAATCAGGAAAGGTCAAGTAAGCCATGTCCATTTTCAAGCGCGGTAACGTCTATTGATATCACTTCCTCTTCGCGGGTGAGCACATCCAGAAGAGCACGAAGCAGGGCAATCCCCGCGTGGCCCGCCAGATGGAAGCAGCACACCGCACGGCTTTAGCAAAGGGAGAGGTTGGCATTACGGAGAGAAAGCCTGTTCCGACTCTTGCTGAGTTCATTGAGAACAGATTCATACCCTGGGCGCGCGCCACGTTCGAGCAAGCATCTCCGAAAACATGGACCGGGTGGTATCGCACACAACTGGCAAACATCTCAGCTTATCCGCCTCTGGTGAATCGCAAGCTGGACACGATCACCAGCGAGCACGCGGCGGATTGTGCGGCGCATCTTCAGGCAAAGGGCTGGCAGCCTAGCTCTGTAAATAGCTCTTTGCGCGTTCTACGGCGTGTTTTGCGGCTGGCCGTCGAATGGGGAATCTCTCCTGCTGCCCCTCGAATCAAGCTACTTAGAGGCGAACACCACCGGGAGCGAGTGGTTACCCGCGAAGAGGAAGCGCGTTATCTGGGCGCGGCTGGTGAGCTGATGGCCGACATTGCCACGATCTTGATGGATACAGGAATGCGGCCTGAAGAAAACTCGCGTCTTCGCTGGGAATATGTCAGTTGGACAAGCGGACAACAGGGGACGGTACAAGTAACGCACGGCAAGACGGCAGCCGCCCGGCGCATGATTCCCATGAGTCCCCGCGTGCGGTCAGTTTTGGAACGCCGCTGGTACGCCTGCAAGTGTCTTACAGAGGGATGGGTTTGGAGCGCAGCAACGCAAAGCGGGCACATCGAACCATCGACGATCAAGAAGCAACACAAAAGGGCATTGCGTCTCAGCGGAGTACGCCCGTTTGTACTGTATTCGCTCCGGCATACCTTTCTCACCAGACTAGGAGAGGCTGGATGTGATGCCTGGACGTTGGCACGGATAGCCGGGCACTCCTCCATTGCTATTTCTGCGCGCTACGTTCATCCCAGTGAGGATGCGGTGATGAATGTATTTTCCCGCATGTTGCCGCAAAAGGAACTGCCGCAGAGCACGCAGTGAGCAGGATAGGTTTGGGCTACGGTTGTGGCTGCTCAGCCAGCGTCGAACAAAGCGGAAGCTGCTGGTAGCCATTCTGCATACTTTTGACCGTGCTTACCCAATCCCATGTCTTGCAAAGCTGCCCGGTGCAAGTATCGAGTGCAACGTCGCCCTTTGCCAACGGCACATCGACATTTGTAAACCGATGATCGGCTGAACACTCCCGCCGTGAAACATGTTCTTGAATCGGTTGACTCGGCGTAGCTGGTTTGTTCGGGGTACAGCCATCCTGTTCCAGAAACAGCGCCACAGCTAAAATCGCAATCACTTTCATGGCTCCTCGCGGCGTTAGTATCCGCTGAAGGAGGCGCGAGGGCAATCAGTTTTTATGAAAACAGGGTTACGTCCGTGCTGGTCCCCAAAAACAGTCACTCGCTACAGTTTTCGCTACAGTGAATTTTCGAGGATTGCAATGGTGAGCTAAGTTGCTGATTTACTGGTCGGGGCGGAGGGATTCGAACCCCCGACCCTCTGCTCCCAAAGCAGATGCGCTACCAGACTGCGCTACGCCCCGACTCTTTCTCATTGTACAGGAAGACCGAACGCCTCAAGGATGTCCCACCAGCACCATCCTGTGCGCCACCCACTCCATCGCCAGAATCAGCAGG
>DASRCD010000045.1:0-2304 GCA_035653315.1 Candidatus Angelobacter sp. | reverse complement strand
AAATCAGCAGAAATCAGATGTTTTGAAATGGCTTACTTTTAAAGCTTGAATTCAATATAGTTCATCAAATTCAGAAACCCACGAATACCGGCTCAGGCTGCAGATTGACTCCCCACACTTCCAGCACCTTTTTCTGAATTTCATCTTTCAGAGCAAGAATATCTTTAGCAGAAGCGCCGCCGCGGTTCACAATGGCCAATGAGTGTTTACTGGAGATTCCTACCGCGCCATGCGCATAGCCTTTATGAAAACCTGCCTGTTCCACCAGCCATGCGGCAGAGAGTTTCACCTGGCCATTCTCAGCAGGGTATTCCGGCAGGATTTTTGCCGGTGCACGCTGCTGGGCAAGCGCCTGAATATGTAAAGCTTCAGTTGAAGAAACCAGAGGATTTTTGAAAAAAGACCCGGCGCTGCGGCTGTCAGGTTCTCCATGTTCAATCAGCATGGCTTTGCTTTTGCGGATAATGCGCACTGCGTCACGGACTTGCTGCAATGTGGGCCGTCCGGAGTGCTGCGCGTCGGCAAAAAATCTTTTCAAATCGGCATATTCAATTGTCGGCTCACCATTGCGATGAAGAAGGAATCCCACCTCAAGCACAATGTATTGATCGCGATGCGTGGTGTTGAACTTGCTGGTACGGTAGGCAAAGCCACAGTCAGCATTCTTCATTTCCACTGTTTCACCGCTGGCGATTTCCAGCGCATGCACATGCGTAATGGTCTGGGAAACTTCCTGTCCGTAAGCGCCAACATTCTGAACTGGCGTGCCGCCCACGGTTCCGGGAATACCGCTGAGGCATTCAATGCCAGAACAGTTCCTGGAGACGGCAAGGGCAACAAGCGTGTCCCAGTTCTCTCCAGCGCCGGCATGAAAAAGCATTTTCTGCCGGTCGCCTTCAAATTCCACGCCTGGGAGCGAAATTTTAAGAACCAAACCGGGCCAGCCATCATCGGATATAACAAGATTGCTGCCACCGCCAAGCACAAAAAGCGGGAGCCGCTGTGCAGCGGCAAAAGCCACGGCATTTTGGGCTTCCTGCTGGGTGTGGGCATCAATGAAATAACGCGCAGGGCCACCCACCTGAAAAGTGGTGAACGGGGCCAGAGGAATGTTTTCCTGGATTTTCAAAAGAAGTGGTAACAGATTACCGCACAGATTGGCGCTAGGGAAATAGCTTTTTACTTGGTAAAATCAACATAGACCCATTGGGAGGAAAAAGAAATGTATCCAGAAGGAATGGTAGCGCCGATGCGCCAGGAACTGACCGCAGGCGGCATTCAGGAAGCACGCACCGCAGCCGACGTGGAGAACGCAATTAACCAGAAAGGCACGCTCATGGTTGTGGTGAACTCCATTTGCGGATGCGCCGCAGGACGTATGCGTCCCGGTGTGCGGGCCGCCATTCAAAGCGGCATTCGCCCGGACCGCATGATTACGGTATTCGCCGGCCAGGACCGCGAAGCCACGGACGCAGCGCGGACCCATTTCACGGGTTATCCGCCATCTTCGCCCTCAATTGCTTTGCTGCGCGATGGCAAACTGGTTTACATGATGCAGCGCAGCGACATTGAAACCAGTGATCCCATGACCATTGCCACCCGCTTAAAGCAGGCTTTTGAAAAGCACTGCACGCCTTCCACCGTGACTCAGTAGCAATTGATTAAGAAGGAACCAAAAGGCACGTTATGCGTGCCTTTTCTTTTGCTGGAAGAACCCAGATTGACATTGTCACGCACTGGTTTACAGCGTATAAAAGCTCCAACTTTGTCCAGGTAAAACGTTAACGCATGTCAAAACATCAGGATTTACTCAAGGAATTTGGGTATTATGCCCAATCCGCGCGTACGGTTGAAGCGCTGATGGAGCAGATGGCACAGCGCCTGCATGACACCATGACGCGCTACAACTGGGTGGGCTTTTATCTAGCAGATAAGAATGATTTCAGCCGCCTGAAACTGGGGCCACAGGTAGGCAGCTTTGATCCTCCTGAATTCATTTCACTGGACCGAGGGCTCTGCGGCGTTGCCGCAAGGACCGCCAAGACTGTCGTCACGAATGATGTGACGGCTGACCCACGCTACATTTCCGGGTCTGAGCTGGTGAAGTCTGAGATTATTGTGCCTCTCTTTGCCGCAAAGCAGCTTTTCGGCGAGATCGCGATTAACAGCTACTTTGGCAATACTTTTACCCCGGAAGAACAGATGTTTGTAGAAGCTTGCGGCGCGCTGGTGATCGGTTATCTGGAAAAAGCCCGTTGAGCATTTCATCATCGGATGAAACGTAATCTTTGCCGGGCTGCTATG
>DASRCD010000044.1:0-5529 GCA_035653315.1 Candidatus Angelobacter sp. | reverse complement strand
GCGTGGCGGAAGTTATAAGCCGAGCCCATCATCACATTGCCGACCCATGCCGCCACCACATCTTTCACGCACCCTGAACCAATCATCTGATCAAACAGGATGTCAGAGATCGGGCCAATCAGGCGGAGGTCGCGCCGCTTTTGCCGGATGATCTCATGCCCTGCGGCAAAGGGAATCATCTGCTCCAACTGGAGACCCAGGGCGACGCTGGAGCCGTCAGGAACGTGCTCCGCGATGGCCTGGCGCATTGTGACCAGCTTTGACACTCTACCCCTCGGTAATTAATTCAATTCTGCTGTTAAGAACGCGAACGCACATAGGACTTCCGACCTATGCGCATGAATCATTGTAATCAAAAGCACGCAGAGCAGGGATGAATCGGAATCTTCCCCTATGCAAGCTCCGGGATTAGCAATAAACGGCAGTTTGGTAGTTCAGCTAAAACTGCGCCCGTTGTGGGGCCTATTCCTTCGCGTGCGCCCGGTAATCTGTAGCAAGACGCTCGATGTCCGCAAGGTTCTTTGCCCGTAACGTGATGTATTTCTTGTACGCAGCAGGAATGCCTTCAAGCATCTGGGTGGCCGGAGGCGCAGCTTTCAGCCGGGGAGCAGGATCTTGCAACTCTGCGCCCGGATTGACAATCTGGTTCTGCAGTACGCCTTCAAAAGTCGGAGCCACGGCCACGCGATCGTAAAGCCCAGCCGTCGCCGGGTTGATTCCCTGCCAGCGCAACAGCGTTGCCAAAATCGATGTGTGATCGTAAGGATACCTGGATGTAAGCGGAGCGCGAAAAACCGTGCTCATTGGTATGTAAGGAGAGATCAGCAATGTCGGGACCCGCACTCCGTACAGGTGGAAGTTGAAGCGCGACTTCAGGCTGGCGGAATCTCCGGGATTGACAGCTCCCCATACAGGAGAGTGGTGGTCGTATGTTCCGCCGTGCTCATCGAAAGTCACGATCAGCAGCGTGTTCTTCCAGGCGGCAGCATTGGACCGGAGCGCCTTGTACACGTTATAGAGCAAAAGCTCTCCGGGCGTAATGTCAGTAGGCGGATGATAATCATTACCCTGAACGCAGGTGTCATAGCTGATGCCGTATCCCCATTTTGGCTCAATATAAGTAAAGGCGGGGAGCGTGCCTGCTTTCGCGCGCGCATAAAAACCATTACTGGGATCGTCAATCTTGGAAATGCTCAGCAGGTTTGGGCTTACCTGGTTCATATAAGGAAAGGTGTACTGTGTATAGCATTGCTTCTGATACCAGATCTCGTGGTAGTAAAGACCCATGGAAACATTTTTCTGCGCCAGGACATTCCAAATCGTTGGCGTCTGGAACTGTTCAATAGCCAAATCGGCATTCACAAGCCGCCCCAGGGATGTTCCGCAGAGTGAAAAGGCGCGGTTCGGATTCGTCTGTGTGGGCATGGAGCAATACCATCGATCGCTCACGGAGTAGATCTGGGCAAGAGCGTTGAGGATTGGGCAATCGCTGGGTGTATAGGTTTCGGTGATCTGCAGCGTTTCATCCCAAGTGTCAAAGTCCGAATCAAAGTCCTGAAGAAATCCCAGCATGGCCGGCGTGGTGCCATCGGGAGGCTCAGTTGTGATCGTGTTTTCGGCGTTGCCGAAAATCTGGTTCATCACATTGGGATAGCCCTCGTTTGGATCGAGGTTGGGAGTGGTTGTTCCATCCTGGCCCACACCTTTCTTGATGGGATACCAGCTCACATGGCTCCAATCGTGAGGCTTCAGTGGAAGCTGGTATGTGTTTTCACGCAGACCGTCATACTGTGGGCCCTCCGGGTAGGGTGGCGCCATGTTCCTGGGCCTGTCTGTTGCATAAAGCCAGCCGAGCAGATTGTCCAGGGCACGGTTTTCAAACATCAGATAAACAATATTCTTGATTTGCGGCAGAATAGGCGCGGCTGTGCGTATATCAAAGCTCTCTTCCATCTTGCTGTCTCCATCATTTCCCGCTTGCATCAGGGCGCTGGAGAAATGTCTCTTAAAGTAGGATGCAGGAACTGAAAGCCTGGCCCTGAGTGGTAAGCCAACGAAAGCAGGATATGCGAGTTGCTTATATCAAAATGAACTCAGAAGATTGGAACTTGGACTCATATCTGAGGGCAGAGTTTGCTATCGGCGATATTCGACACACTTGCGTTAGTGGCAGACGCTTTGCTGAAACAGATTGCGCGAATGGGAAATTACAGCTACTAAATCGATAGCATCAACGCACAATTGGCATTGTGTCCTACTGCATATGCCGAATCGCATCCCACGCTATTAGTAATAATGCCAGTAATAATACCGCGCCCAGGGCGTACCAAATACCACGCCGAACCGTGGGCTCGGCCACTTGTTTATCCAGAGCCTGTCCCATAAACAGAAGAAGCTGGTCGTTCGATGTGCCCTTTAAGGCATGCAGATGGGCCACATATCGCTTTCCCACTATCATTCAAAGTATCCGCGTGCAAGGCCGCACGGGTCAGGCGAGTGATTTTTTCCTCGAATTCATCCTCGTCATACTCGCGCTCAAAGGCCTCTTCAATGCGATCAGATTCGTCTTCAGAGGCAATATGGCTATAATACAAGATACTGGATCTCGATTTCGGAAAGAGGTTTACCTTCCACAACAGCCTGCTGCTGCAGACGTGACAGAAAGAAATCGCGAGCTGCCTCAGCAGAGATATTTTTCTCTTCATTCATCGGAAACTATTCTGGATTAAAAGCCTTTCCATTCCGGCTTCCGCTTTGCCATCCACGCTGCGATACCTTCTTGGGCGTCTTCGGTCTGCATCAGCTCTTCCAGATAAATTTTTTCCGCCCGCGCCAGACCTTTATCCAGATGGATGGAGTCCCACGCATAGAATGCTTTCTTGGTTACCTTAAGCGCCGCGGGGCTGAGCTTGAAAAGGTGATCGAGCGTACGCTGGATTGCCGGCTGCAACTGGTCTTCCGGCAGAGATTCATTCGCCAGGCCCCAGGCTGCCGCTTCGTCGCCGCTGAAGGGGCGTCCGGTAAGAATGAGATCGGCGGCACGTTTCTGCCCGACAAGCGCACCTAACGCGGCACATGCAACCGGCGGATAACAGCCGAGAGTAATTTCAGGAAAGCCCCACTTGGCATCAGGCGTGGTGTAAGCCATGTCGCAAACCATGGCCAGTTCAGCACCGCCGCCCAGGCATGCGCCGCGAACTTCTGCAATAGTGATCCTGGGAAACTTCACCAGCGCCATGATCAGGCCATGAAATTTCTGTAACATGGGCTGGATTTTTTCTGGCGTGTGGATAGCCACATCCACACCGGCGGAAAAAGCGCGTTCACTACCGCCCATAACCACGGCAATGATTTCCGGCCGCTGCTCCAGTTGCCGCAATGCTTCCAGAAGTTCATCCATCATCTGGAAGTCGATCACGTTGAGCGGTGGATACGTGAGGGTAATGCGGGCCAACGCACCCTGAAACTGAATAGAAAGCCGTTGCGTTGCGGGCAGGGAAGGCTCCATCAAAGCGCTGATCTCCTGTCGAGGTTATTCGCTGGTAAAGTAGTCCACCGCCACCGGGCTTTCAAACAGGGAATAATCACGCGTCACCAGCGTGATGCCGCCATCGGTCACAATGTAATTTTTGGCGTCTTCCACGGGATCATAACCAATCACCATTCCTTCGGGAATATGCACGTCACGGTCAATAATGGCGCGGCGAATGCGGCAATGCCGCCCGATATTCACATGAGAAAAGATGATGCTCTGGTCCACTTCCGTGTAAGAGTTCACGCGCACATCCGGCGAGAGCACGCTGTTGCGCACGTAACCACCGGAAAGAATGCAGCCGGGGCAAACAATGGAATCAATGGCCATGCCGGTGCGTCCTGGTTCACCAAAAACAAATTTGGCCGGCGGATATTGACGCTGGTGCGTGCGGATGGGCCAATGCTTGTCATACAGGTTAAACACCGGCGAAACCGAAACCAGGTCCATATTGGCTTCATAATAAGCTTCAATGGTCCCCACATCGCGCCAGTACTGCGCTTCCTTCATGTTTTCATCAATGAAGTTGTAGGAATAGATTTTGTACTGGTCAAGAATCTTGGGCAGGATGTCCTTGCCAAAATCATGCGATGAATTCGGGTCTTCGGCATCTTTGAGCAGCACAGGCAAAAGCACGTCAGTATTAAAGACGTACACGCCCATGGACCCTGAAACCATTTCAGGGTTATAGGGCGAGCGCAGCTTGGTTACCTTGGGCTTCTCTTCAAAGCCGGTGATGCGTCCATTACGGTCAATTTCCGTCACGCCAAAATGATGGGTCTCACTGAGATCAATCAGGATTGTGGCCAGCGTAACGTCCGCGCCGGAAGCAATATGCTGGTCCAGCATAAGCTGGTAGTTCATCTTGTAGATGTGGTCGCCGGAAAGAATGATTACGTATTTGGACTGTTCGCTGCCAATGGAATAAATGTTCTGGTACACGGCATCGGCGGTGCCGAGATACCAGTTATCGCTCACGCGCTTCATGGGCGGCAGTATTTCAATGAATTCGCCCAGCTCCCGCGCCACTACTGATCCCCAGCCTTCACGAATGTGGCGATTCAGTGACAATGCTTTGTACTGCGTGAGGATATAGACCTTGCGCAGGTCTGAATTGATGCAGTTGGAAAGCGTGATATCAATGATGCGGTAATTGCCGCCAAAGGTGACCGCGGGCTTGGCGCGGTCGCGCGTGAGGGGATAAAGGCGCTCACCGGCGCCTCCGGCCAGTAATACTCCAAGTGTGTCTTTCATAAATGATTCTTGTCTTCAGAAACAGCAGGGCACTTTGCTCTTACAGGAACTTTTAATGCTAGCAGAAAGAAAGCCGGCGTGTTGCGGGTTGCCGGGGTCGAATCATCAAAGAAAAAAAGTCTTGGCTCAGGCAGCGTCATCCACGCTGATCCGCAGCGATTTCAGGAAGCGCACGTCATGCGCGTTGATGCTGAATTCGGGATCTACATTCTTTTTGCGTGAGCTGACCAGCTCTGGCGCTTCCTCCGTCCCATTTTCACGGCGGTTAAAGCCTATTGTGGCTTCCAGCACCAGAAAAATGTCAAATCCCTCATCTTTAATTTTTGCGATCACCTGCGCAATCTGGTCTGACTCAGAGAGAGAACCGTTAATGGCTTCTCCCAGGTCCTTCATAAGCTGCTTTAAACGTGTATTCACTTGAAACTCCTGCCCTTATCATTGGATGCCCGCAGGGGTACTTCTGTTTCATTCTCCGGTGTTAATCTTATAAGATTGTGGGCAATTTCGGGCTACAATAGCCCAAATGTCTCAAATTAGCGCTGTTAAAAATGCTGTGCAAACGGTTGTAAAGAAAGACCGGATGCTCAATGCCGTGTTTGCCGGAAGCAAGTCTTTTTTAGGCTCGCTGGTCCGGACATTTTATGCCTTCTGGCTCCAGGCCACCGGGCTGCTGTTTATCTTTTTTACCGTAGGCGGAGCTACAAACCTGGTCAAGCATTATCATGCGCATGATTTAGACCAAA
>DASRCD010000043.1:0-9904 GCA_035653315.1 Candidatus Angelobacter sp. | reverse complement strand
GCTGTAGTCCTGCACCGTACGCGTGCTTTGCTGAAGAAAGACTTTAAAGGACTGACAAGAGGGACGCGATGAAGCATCAGAAAAAAAATCCCGCCACCAATTCCGGCGAATTGCTCGATAAGGCCGTGACTGCCATGCGGTCTGATCTGCCTGAAAGTGAAACCATACATGCCGCCGGAGAGCGCGTCTGGCAGCGCTTGAGCCTGGAAGCTACCGCCGCAGCGGAGCAGGTGGAGTCCATCCGCGGTTGTGGTGATGTAAAGAGTTTGCTTGCCCAATATCGTGCTGGGCAACTCACGCCCGCCCGCGCGCTGCTGGTGGAGTCGCATCTGCTTGAGTGTGCGGAGTGCCGCCGTGAAACAGAAACAGGGAAAAGGGAATCGAGCAGCCTGCAGGCATGGAAGCATGAGCTTCCGCCCGTCCGGAACACCGGATTCCGCTGGGTGGCTGTTGCGGCAGCGCTGGTGATTTTTGCAATTTCAACTTATTTTATCCAAGACAAAATCTTTTCCGGCCCGCAGGGGATGCGTGTGCGCGTGGAATCCTTCAGCGGTGTTCTGAGCCGCGTAGGTTACAACGGCGACCAGCCGCTTAAGGTGGGCGATGAAGTTTCCGAAGGCGAGCACATTCGCACCGGAGGCGCTTCCCATGCCATGCTGCGCCTGCGAGATGGATCCGTAGTGGAGATGAATGAGCGCGCCGAGTTCGGCGTCTCCATGGGCCGCAAGGATACAACAGTGCAGTTGGTTCGGGGCAATGTAATTATCCAGGCGGCCAAACGGGCCAGCGGTCATCTTTATGTTGCCTCGCAAGATTGCCGCGTTGCAGTTACAGGCACGGTGTTTTCCGTAAATTCCGGCATGAAGGGCTCACGCGTTTCAGTGATTGAAGGTGAAGTGCATGTAGCGGAAGCCGGCACGGAAAAGATCCTTCATCCCGGCGACCAGTTAACTACGAACGCCAGCCTGGAAACAGTTCCAGTAAAGCAGGAGATTGCCTGGAGCCAGAACCTCGATCAACATCTGGCATTGCTGGCCGAATTTGCGCACTTCAGCAACAAGCTGGAGCAGGTGCAGATGCCGGGTCTGCGTTACAAGAGCAACGTGCTGCCAACATTGCCTGCGAATACCGTGCTGTTTGCCGGTGTTCCAAATTTAGGCGACGCGGTGCAGCAGGCGAATAAGTTATTTCAGCAGGAATTACAGGAGTCAGCGGTACTGCGGGAATGGTGGCAGCAGGTACAGAACAAGAATGCCGGGCCTGATTTCAATGAGCTCATCAATTACGTTCACGATCTTGGGCAGTATCTGGGGGATGAGATTGTTTTCTCCGTTGCTTATAACGGACAACAGGCCGAACCGCTGGTTGTTGCGCAAGTACAACGTGACGGGTTGAAGCAGTTTATCCAGCAGGAAACAGCAAAATATGCGGATGCAAAAGCGCATATCCAAATTGTTGACCAGCAGGAGTTGAGCCAAATAAACCCGCAGAAGAAGGGACACCAGCTCCTGATTCTGGTGCGGCCTGATTTTGTTGCGGCGGCGGTTGACGTGAATACGTTGAAGCAGTTTTCTGCCGGGCTGAACGTTTCCTCAGGGCCAAATCAAGGTGGCGGAGGTTTTGCCGCTTCTCCCTTTGGCCAGCGTATTTCCGCACAATATCAAAGCGGTGCAGAAATATTGTTTGCCGCAAATCTGGCTGTAATGACCTCAATTCATCAGGCCAACCGGAATGCAGCGCCGGAGCGTGTGAACCAGAATCTTGAGCGTTCCGGCCTCTCTGACGTGGAATACCTGATCGCAGAACGCAAGGGAAGCGGCGCACAGGTTTTGAACCACGCAGAGTTGACCTTCAAGAGCCAGCGGCATGGTCTGGCATCGTGGCTGGCAGCGCCTGCGCCTATCGGCGGGCTGGATTTTGTTTCCAAAGATGCCGGAGCGGTTGCTGCGTTCATTTCTAAAAGTCCTTCTGCCATGCTGGACGATGTGCTGAATTTTGCCGATGCAAATGCCGCGGAAAAAATTTCCACGGAGGAATCCGAGCTTAAGATCAGGTTCCACCAGGACTTGGCTGACACGCTTGGAGGCGAGGTTACCTTTGCGCTGGATGGCCCGATTTTGCCCACACCTTCATGGAAAGCGGTAGTGGAGGTGCACGATCCTAATCGCTTACAGTCCACAATCCAGCAGCTTATTAGCGACGTGAATGAGCACTTGAAAGGCAAAAATGGAGCCGGCGAGATTGCGTTGAGCCAGGAAACGACGAATGGATTGGTTTTTTATACAATCCGCGCGTCTGAAGAAACAAAACCGGTTGAGATTACGTACACCTTTACTGACGGCTACATGGTGCTGGGACCGAGCAAGGCATTGATCATGAACGCGATCAACATTCATCAAAACGGAAATTCGCTGGCGCATTCGGCTGACTTCCGCGCGCTTCTGCCGCAGGATGAAAATCCTGATGTTTCCGCCGTGCTATACCAGAATCTTGCTCCAACCATTGGACCTATTGCCCAGCAGCTTTCGCCCACACAATTGCAATCATTGCAGCAGATTGCGGCAGAAACCAAACCCAGCGTGGTATGCGCGTATGGAGAAAATAATGCCATCCGTGTTGCCACCAGCAGCCGGCTCTTTGGCTTTGACCTGAACACCATGGCATTGACCGCGCTAATGAACATTGTGCAGCCTTCACACGCTCACGGTGCGCGATTCAATAAGGATTGAGACACGAATGCCGCCAGTCATTGAAATGCAGAACCTGACAGTGCAGCTGGGCAACCGGGTGATTCTTGACCGGGTGAACGGCGCACTGTCTGGCCGTTGTATTGGGCTGCTGGGGCCAAATGGATCAGGAAAATCCACGCTGATTAATACTCTGCTGGGCTTCTATCAGCCGGTTGCCGGCGCGGCCCGGATCTTCGAAAAAGAAATTCAAAGCAATCTGCGGGAACTCCGGGCCATGATTGGCTATATGCCAGAGAGTGACGCGTTCATTGCCGATATGAGCGGCGTCCGCTTTGTGCGATACATGGCTGAGATTTCCGGCCTGCCACGCAAAGAAGCCATGGAGCGCGCCCATGAAGCTTTCTTTTATGTCGGATTAGGTGAAGCGCGTTATCGCAAGCTGGGAACCTACTCTTTAGGCATGAAGCAGCTTGCCAAACTGGCGCAGGCCATTGCCCATGGGCCACGATTGGTCCTGCTTGACGAGCCGACCAACGGGCTCGATCCTGAGGCACGCCAACGCATGCTGCAACTGGTGCGTGAAATTCGCGATACAGGAGAAGTTAACGTGCTTATTTCTTCTCATCTGCTACGCGACATTGAAGAGTGCTGCGACCAGGTGCTGATCCTGAAAGATGGACGGATTGCCGGAATTTGCAATCTGGAAGAAGAGCGCAAGGCAAATCTTAAATTCCTGGAGCTTGAGGTCACGCAGGGGAATGGCTTTCTTGAGTCAGTCCGCGCGCTGGGTTGCGAGTGCGCCAGTTTTGGCCCAGGACGGGTGCGTATTGTTCTGCCGGACAATATTGATCTGCGGCAGATTTATCGTACGGCTTCAGAACATGCTGTGCAGATTCGGCGTATGAATTACCGCAGAGACAGCCTGGAAGACATCTTCCTGAAAGCTATGGCGGGCAGCCCTGCGCCGCCACCACCTCCAGTTCCCCAAGGAAGCACGAATGGCCGTCTATAAACGCACTTATAAAGCCTACAAGGGAGCGCTCACACCAGCGTGGTCGCGGTTTGCAGTGCTCTCACGGTATGGATTGGCCAACCTGTTCAGTTCGCGTCCATTCACCGCGTACACCGTCTTGTGTTTCATCCCGTTCCTCATCGGACTGGTCTATATCTACATTGTGAACAATCCCACGGCGCAGGCAGTCCTGGGATTGGGGGCCAACGATCTCCATACCATTGTTGGTAACAGCTGGTTCTTGGTGTTCCTGAGCTCGGAGTCAGCAATGGCATTTATCCTTGCGGCCTGGGGTGGACCGGGAATGATCACCAAGGATTTTGCCAACCACTCCGTGCAGCTTTATCTAAGCCGACCGCTTTCCCGTGCTGAATACTTGCTCGGCAAAGTTTCGGTGCTGGGCATTCTGCTTTCCAGCGTGACATGGATTCCAGCCTTGCTGATCTTCTTTGTGCAGGCAGGGCTACATGGCAACGGCTGGTTCTGGAAAAATATTTCTATTGCCTGGGCCATTGTGCTGGGCGGCCTGCTTTGGATTGCAATCACTTCATTGATTTCCATGGCAGTGGCAGTGTGGGTGAAGTGGCGGATCGCTGCAACCGGCCTGATGTTGGCTGTGTTCTTTCTGCTGCCCCCACTGGGATTTGCCGTGAATGCCATCTTGCGAACGAATTGGGGCATGCTGCTGAATTTTGGCTACCTGGTTTCTCTTGTCTGGGCGCATCTGTTCCACATGGACACTATGGCCCGCCATCACGGCGGCTATGACCTGGTGCCGCTCTGGTCTGCATGGGCCATGCTTTTGGGAGTGTGTGCCTTCTGCGTGTGGCTGCTGGACCAGAAGCTGAGAGCGCGGGAGGTGGAGCGCTCATGACAACAACTACGAGCAACAATATCGTTTTTGAAAATGTATCCAAATTCTATGGTGAAGTGCTGGGAGTGAACCGGGTAAATTTATCCCTTCCGCCCGGCGTCACCAGCCTGGTTGGTCCGAACGGTTCCGGGAAAACTACGCTGATGAATCTTGTTACCGGGCTGGTTCGTCCCACGCAGGGGAAGGTGAGCGTGCTTGGGCTTACTCCTGACCAGCCGGAAGAATTCTTCCGCCATGTGGGTTATTGCACACAGTTCGATTCATTTCCCAGAGGCGTAACAGGCTTTGAATTTATTTATCAACTACTGCGCTTGCGAGGGTTGAACGGCAATGAAGCAAAGCGCCTGACCGTGGAAGCAATTGATCGCGTGAACATGGGTGAGGCTGCCGGACGCAAAGTAGCGGGTTACAGCAAAGGAATGCGCCAGCGCATCCGGTTGGCCCAGGCCATTGCACACCACCCAACCGTGCTGGTGCTGGACGAACCTTTGAACGGTCTTGATCCCATGGCGCGCGCGGAATCCATTGCTTTATTTGAGGCTTTGGGCAAACAAGGTTTGCATGTGGTGATTTCAAGCCACGTGCTGCATGAGGTGGACAAGATTTCAGATCAGGTTGTGCTGATGAGCTATGGATACGTGGTTGCGGAAGGGCAGATTCATGGAGTCCGCACAGAAGTTAAGGAACATCCGATGCAGATACTGGTCCGTTGTGCCAAGCCCAACTTACTGGTGGCCAGATTGTTTTTACAAGATCACGTAGTGGAAGCCAAGTTGAACAATGATGGAAAAGGCGTTCTGGTCCGCACGAAGGATGCTGATGAGTTTTATACGATGTTGAACCGTATTGTGGTGGAGGAAGATTTTGCCGTGGAAATGGTGGCCCCCAATGATGATGATGTGAATTCCGTTTATCAATATCTTATCGGCAGCAGCGGAGGGACAGTATGAGTTCCGCGGCCATTCCACGCAAGCCATTGAATGAACTTCCATGGCAGCTTTGGGGGGCGCAAGTGGCGGCCCTTTTGCGAATCGAGCTCAAGAAAAATTTGTGGGCCAAACGCAGCATATGGATTTACCTGGTGGCCTTTGCTCCTGCTGCCATGTTTGCCCTGCATGCATTGTTGAGTCCTATGGGCCGTTATTGCAGCGTGCAGGAGGATACGCGCGTTCTTGCCGGAACATTCCAGATTTTTTACCTGAGAGTGGGGATGTTTTTTGTCTGCATGGGATTGTTCACAAGATTATTTCGCGGGGAAATCATTGAAAAGAGCCTGCATTATTATTTCCTTTCGCCTATACGGCGTGAACTGCTTATCATTGGAAAATTTCTTGCCGGACTCATTACCGTGATCCTGATTTTTGGATCGTCAATTTTGTTGTGCTTTGGATTTGTGTATGGCCACCTGGGACCAGCCGGCAAAGCTTATGTATTGAATGAAGGCGGCCTGGGACAACTAAGCGCTTATCTCCTGGTGACAGCGTTAGCTTGCCTGGGATTTGGTTCACTATTTCTGGCACTGAGCCTTATCTTTAAAAACCCGATTCTTCCCGGCATTGCCGTGCTGCTCTGGGAGACGTTTCATCCGGTCGCGCCTCCATGGCTGCAAAAGTTAAGCATCACTTTTTATTTAAAACAGCTTTCACCTGTCAGCGTTCCGCCGGATGGCCTGATGGCGCTCTTCACTGTGGTGGCTGAACCGGTTGCGCCATGGCTGGCAGTGCTTGGGCTGATTTGTTTAAGCGTTGCAATCCTCTTCCTAGCCCGCTTCCTTATTCGTAAGATGGAGATCAGTTATCTGGCGGATTAGGATGTTCTCTGCTTGCGCTTCAACATACAAATTCGGCGAATGCTGAGGGCTACTTCTGTAAAAACGGATTCATCTCACGCTCTTCGCCGATTGTGGTGTTTGGACCATGGCCCGGCGTGACTTCAGTATCATCTGGCAAGGCAAGCACCTGTGTATGCAATGAGCGCATGATCTTTTCCATGGATCCGCCGGGAAGGTCCGTGCGGCCAATGCTGCCGGCAAAGAGCGTGTCACCGGCAATCAGCTTTTGCTCGGCAGGGAAGTACACGCAGATGCTGCCTTCCGTATGTCCGGGAGTGTGGATTACGTTGGAAGTGATCTCGCCAATTTTCAGCACGTCACCCTGGCTGAGCGGCGCATCAATCTGTACCGCGCCCGGCGACTTCATGCCAACCCAGGCTGCCTGCATGTCCAGCATTTTCAGCAAAGCATAATCATTCTGGTTCATCAGAATAGGCGCGCCAGTGGCGGCTTTCAACTTCATGGCCCCGCCAACATGATCAATATGCGCATGCGTGATAACAATCTGCTTAAGCGTTAGTTTTTCCTGGCGGAGTATCTCCAGAATTCCATCAATCTGGTCGCCAGGATCGATGACCATGGCTTCGTGCGTCTGCTCATCGCCCACGATGGAGCAGTTACATTGCAGCGGACCGACAGGAAAAATCTTGTGGATCATAGAAATATGGTATCGCGTTCAGGTTTCTTACCGTCAGCATGGTTTATAAAACTTTCTGACCAGGCTGACATTATTTCCGGGGCAAAAAGCAAAGCCGCCGAAAAAGGCGGCTTCAACTCTTGATCTGCTGGAATGTTTACTTTTTCGGCTGGCTGGCTGGGGCGGGCGCATTATCCATTACCGACGACCCGCTGCGCTGGCTGATAAAGTAAGTAAGCGCCATGGACGTGATCATAAAAATAATGGCGCACCAGGTGGTCAGGCGGGAAAAGGCTGTAGCCGTGCCGCGCGGACCAAAAGCGGTCTGGCTGCCCATGCCGCCAAAAGTTGCTGCGATATCGGCGCTTTTGCCGTGCTGCAGAAGCACTACAACAATCAGCACCAGGCAAACGAACACATGGACAATGGTAATTAAAACGGTAAGCATTCTTGTTTCTAAGATCCTTTCAAAACTTGGTGCGGAAGGGGGGACTTGAACCCCCACGCCTTTCGGCGCCACCCCCTCAAGATGGTGTGTCTGCCAATTCCACCACTTCCGCTCTGGGCCTGTTTACACCCACTTGAGCGACAGAACGCCGGATGGGAGAAAAAGGGAAGAATCATTATAACAAAGTCTCAGGTACAACGGCGCGATTGATTGCAAACAGCTTAGTTCCTTCGTATGCTTACTCCGATCATGAAAAACCTTGTTCTGGCTCTCTGTTTCATTTTCAGCCCAATTGCGTTTGCACAGTCCGGGCAATCTTCGCCTGCCCAGCCGCCTACCGCAGCTGCGCAAAATACCCAGGCGCAGTATTTCTTCGTCCTTCTCACGCGTCCGGCCAATGCGTCGCAACTGAGCAAAGAAGAAGGTGACAAGCTTTCAGGATGCGCACATGGCCAACATCCGAAAGCTGTATGAAGAACAAAAGCTGGTCATCGCCGGGCCTTTCATGGACGATGGCGTGCTTCGCGGCATCTTTGTCATGAAAGCCGGCTCGCTCCAGCAGGCGCAGGACTGGGCCAACTCTGATCCAGCGGTCAAAGCCGGACGCCTTGCCGCTGAGGTTCGTGGCCCCTGGGCAATTCATGCGGATGCCATCCATGAAACGCAGACGCCGAACACGCTGGAGAAATATTCTCTCCTGCTTGTTCATCAGGGTGATAAATGGGACCCCAAATCCCCCACTCTTCAGGACACTATCAAGCAGCACATTGCCTACCTTACGACTGTGATACAGCAGGGAAAGCTCGCCCTGGCCGGCCCTTTCCGTGATACGGGAGAACTGAAAGGCATTTTCATCTATTCTGTTCCAATTGATGAAGCCATGAAGCTGGAAGCGGATGATCCCATGGTAAAAAACGGCATCTTTAAACTTGAAGCTCATCCGTGGGCCACGGCCAAGGGCGTTCTTGCCCCGGGCATGCCCATGCAGTAAGCGAGCTTTACTCAAACGGCCATCATTTTAAATTCATGTCTGGAATGCTCTTAAAGGCGATCCGGGGCGGCGCGGCTTCTTTTACCTTGTGAATGCCGCCAAGATATAAAGTTGTGGAGCCATATTTGGCATTCACGCTGTCCATTACTTCGGCCAGCCGGTCAAATTTTCCCGCGCCATACATTTCGTCAAACAAGGTCATGTTCCGCATCTTTTCCGGCAGCAGGTCCACCAGTGCGACGCTTACCATCACCGGCCTGTGTTTGGGGCAGTCTTTCCACGCATCCTGAAGCACATTTACCAGCGTAATGGTGTCCTGGCAGGGAGGAAACCGCAGATGCGCCTCCCATACCGGACGGTCATAATGCATCCAGTACCCGGCTGGATCGTCTTCCTTGGACCGCTCCTTGGAAAACATCACATAAATCACCATGGCGCTGGTCCAGAGCTTTTGCTGCCGCAGCCGGACAGCCGCTTTGTGCAGCAGCTTTTTGGCCACGGCACATGCCTGGTCGCGTGTGCGCAATGCCGGTGGCAGCACATGCTGATGGCTCAGGCTGGCCGTGCCTGATTCGCGCTCGTCAAAGTCCACGCCGCGCAGCTTCAGCCAGAAGCGTGTTCCCAGCACGCCGCCCCACAAGCTAGTCATCTGGTCCATGTCGAGCTGCCAAAGCTGCTCAATCGTTTTGATATTGCGTTTAAGCAGCCGCTGTTCCATCTGGTGGCCAATGCCCGGCAGGTCGCGCGGCTTGAGGCGAAACAGAATCTGCGGAAGCTGGCTTTGAGTGATCGTCACCAAGCCATTTGGCTTTTGCAGATTCGTGGCGATCTTAGCCAGAAAGCGGTTAGGCGCCAGCCCTACCGAGCAGCGCAGGTTTTCCCCCACGAAATAAATGGCCTGTTTTACCTTGTGCGCCAGTTCCAGCGCGTTTTGCAAATGCATATCACGCCCGCGCAGGCGGCACTCCATTTCATCTATGGAAATGACTTTGGAAATATGCAGGCAATTCTGCTCTACGGCTTCCTTGATCCGGTTGTGATAATCAACATAAAGCTCATGCCGGGCAACAATCACGTTCAGGCCGGGACATTTCCTTCGTGCTTCACCCAGCGGAGTACCTGTGGTCACGCCAAACGCCTTGGCTTCGTAACTCGCGGCAATGCATACCGTCGAATCCGCATCCACTGTTACCACCGCCGTAGGCTTCCCGCGTAAATGCGGCTGGACTTGCTGCTCCACTGAGGCGAAATACGAATTCATGTCCAGAAAGAGCCAGTTGACCTGTTCCGTGGCTGGAGGTGTGCCCGACATGAGATAGCGAACATAACACGTATAGAGAATAAAAAGCAAATAGTCTTATGCAGTCATTCATGAGGTGCAATCGGCTGAAAAGGAGAGGCAGAAAGCTGTGAAATCGCCG
>DASRCD010000042.1:0-4823 GCA_035653315.1 Candidatus Angelobacter sp. | reverse complement strand
AGTGAAGTGGCGCTGTTGCCAAAAAACCGTGTCAACGGTGTAGGATAGTTCTGTTTTCAATTTGGGTGGGCGGCACGAACGTGCCGCCTGCGTCCTTCTTGCTGCCCTGATTGCAGCCACCCTTGAGTTCGAACCAAAAGAGGTTTTACCGACCATGGCTGACGCTCGCGTGATGAATGAAAAAGAGCAAGAAACAGAACTGACTGAAGCGCAAATAGCCGTCCACTGGAAAGAAGAACAGTATTACCACCCCAGCCCGGCATTTATTGGACAAGCTCTCCTAACCGATCCCGCCGTCAATGAGCGGTTCAGCGAAAAGAATTTTCCCGAATGCTTCCGTGAATACGCCGATCTTTTAACCTGGGACCATTACTGGCACACCACGCTTGATACCAGCGACGCGCCTTTCTGGAAGTGGTACGCAGGGGGCAAGCTCAATGCCTGCTACAACTGCGTGGACCGTCATTTGGAACAGCACAGGAACAAAGCTGCTTTTATTTTTGTTGGCGAACCGGAAGATGTTCCTCCTGTGGCGATTACCTACCAGGAACTTTACGAGCGGGTGAATGAAGTAGCAGCGCTGCTGCGTGACTTTGCCGGCGTGAAGGCAGGAGACCGCGTCACCATTCACATGCCGGTGGTTCCTGAACTGCCCATTACCATGCTGGCCTGTGCGCGGCTGGGAGCCATTCACTCGGTTGTCTTTGGCGGTTTTAGCGGAGAAGCCTGCGGAACGCGCGTAGCTGATTCCGGCAGTAAGGTGTTGGTCACGATCGATGGCTACTACCGCAGTGGCGCCATGACGGACCATAAAGAGAAGGCTGATATAGCTGTAGCCACGGCAAAAAAGGAAAGCCATCCGATTGAGAAGGTCCTGGTCTGGCGGCGTATCGCAGGTCAATATCAATCCAAGACTCCGATGGCCGAAGGCCGCGACTTCTTTGTCGATGAGGTACTCAAAAAATATATAGGCCAGAAAGTAGCGCCGGTTTCCATGCCATCGGAAGCGCCGCTCTTCCTGATGTACACCAGCGGCACTACTGGAAAGCCCAAAGGCTGCCAGCATGGGACAGGCGGATATCTTTCCTACGCAGCCGGAACTTCCAAGTTCATTCAGGACATTCACACAACGGATGTTTACTGGTGCATGGCCGATATTGGCTGGATCACCGGACATTCTTATATCGTTTATGGCCCGCTGGCGCTGGCGGCAACCAGCGTGTTGTATGAAGGCGTGCCCAACTATCCTGATGCGGGACGCCCGTGGCGTATAGCCAAGCGGCTCAACGTGAATATTTTCCACACATCGCCTACGGCGATTCGCATGTTGCGCAAAGCCGGGCCTGATGAGCCGGCAAAATATAATTATCACTTCAAGCACATGACCACTGTGGGCGAACCGATTGAGCCTGAAGTCTGGAAGTGGTATCACGAGGTTGTCGGCAAGGGTAAAGCGGTGATCGTGGACACCTGGTGGCAAACTGAAACTGGAGGCTTTCTCATTAGCACCAAGCCAGCCATTGATCCGATGAAGCCGGGCAGCGCCGGACCTGCGCTACCGGGAATTTATCCTGTGATCTTTGACGAAGAAGGAAAAGAAGTGAAGGGCGGTTCGGGAAAGGCAGGGAACATCTGCATCCGGAATCCATGGCCGGGAATTTTCCAGACCATCTGGGGAGACCGTGACCGCTTTGTGGCGCAATACTACAAAAAGTACAACAAGAATCCCAAGAGCAAAGACTGGCATGACTGGCCATACTTTGCCGGGGATGGAGCCGTGCAGGCGCCGGATGGTTATTACAGAATTCTGGGCCGCGTAGATGATGTGATCAATGTTGCCGGACACCGGCTTGGAACCAAAGAACTGGAATCTTCATGTCTCACAGTTGCAGAAGTTGCTGAAGCAGCAGTGGTGCCGGTGGTGGATGAAGTAAAAGGCCGGGTGCCCGAGGTTTACATTTCACTCAAGCCGGGCGCGCAGAATGCGGCTGGAGCCCAGGCGAGTGTAACCAAAGCCATTGAAGACCAGATTGGCAAAATTGCGCGGCCACGCAAAGTCCATGTGGTTCCAGATATGCCAAAAACACGGTCAGGTAAAATTATGCGCCGTGTGTTGGCGGCCATCTCCAACCAGATGGATACAGGCGACGTGACCACATTGGCCAATCCGGACGTGGTAGAGCAAATCCGGGTCATGGTGCAGGGAGACCGCCCGGTTGTGAAAAAGGATGTGCCGGAAGATGTAAAGCGTTTTGGCGAAGAACGCTAGTCAAATAAAGTTTGTTCGAAATAAGCCCGAAAAATGTAGTGAGCTTCGCGCACGAGAAAGAAAGTCGCTTGAAAGACTGAGGAGGGAAGATTATGAAGGAAAAGAAGGGCAAGGGATTATCGCGCAGGGAGTTCATCAAAATAGCCGGAGCCGGCGGAATTGCCGCTGGAACACTGGGACCTGCATTTCTGTTTCCTGAGCGGGCCGCGGCACAGCAAAAAACACTGAAGATTTTGCAGTGGAGCCATTTTGTTCCCGCTTTTGATGAATGGTTCAACAAGAAATTTGCGGTTGAGTGGGGACATAAACACAACACCAATGTCATAGTCGACAATATCAATCTGGTGGATTTGAATACGCGTGCCGCTTCAGAAGCGCAGGCCAAAAAAGGTCATGATCTGTTTATGTTCCTCTCGCCGCCGGCAGCATATGAGGGACAGGTCATCGACATGACCCATGTCTATCAGGAAGTGGAAAAGAAACACGGTAAGAAAATTGATCTGGCCCACAAATCCACTTTCAATCCCAAAACAAAAAAATATTATGCGTTTTCCGACTCCTATGCTCCCGATCCCGGCAACTGGCGTTTAGACCTTTGGTCCCAGGTAGGCTTCCCGCATGGCCCGGATACTTACGATGATCTGCGCAAAGGCGCAAAGATGATCAAAGACAAGTTCGGCAATCCCTGCGGCTTGGGGTTGGCACAGGAACTGGATACCAGTATGGCGATGCGTGCTCTGCTGTGGTCCTTTGGCGGCGCCGAGCAGGATGAAGCCGGCAACGTGACAATTAATTCCAAGAACACGATTGAAGCCCTGAAATTCATGAAGGCGCTTTATGAGGAAGCCGAAACACCGGAAGTCTTTACCTGGACTCCTCCTTCCAATAACCAGGCGATGTTGGCAGGCAAAGTTTCTTATGTAGCTAACGCTATCTCCATTACACGCCAGGCCGAACGCGAGAAACTGCCAATTGATAAAAACATTATGGTCAGCCGCGCCTTGAAAGGACCGGTACGCCGTATTGCTGCTGAGCACGTAATGAACTGCTATGTAATCTGGGAGTTCGCTGAGAACAAAGACGGCGCGCAGCAGTTCCTGATCGACTACATTGATGCGTTCCATGATGGTTTTGTAGCAGGCCAGTTTTATAACTTCCCGTGCTTCCCATCCGTTGTTCCCAATCTGCAGAAGGAAATTGCCAGCGATCCGCGCGCAACCCCGAATGACAAGTACAAAGTTCTGGGTGACGTGCTGGATTGGGCCACCAACGTCGGTTATCCCGGTTACTGCTCAGCTGCCATTGATCAGGCTTTCAAGAGCTGGACCATTCCTACCATGTTTGCCACCGTGGCCCAGGGCAAAGCTTCTCCTGAGGATGCGGCGAAAACAGCGGAAGCCGAGTACAAGCGCATCTTTGAAAGATTTAAATAAACTGAGGACCGAATGGCCGTCGTTCAAACCCGGAAACTGACCAAGGTATTTAAGCAAGGAGAGCTCGGGGCAGTAAACGAAGTAGATCTGGAAACGCGTGAAGGAGAATTTCTGGTTTTCCTGGGGCCTTCGGGTTCCGGGAAAACCACTCTTTTGCGGATGATTGCTGGGCTGGAACATCCCACGTCCGGCGAAATCCTGATCGGTGGCAAGGTGGTGAATGATCTCACGCCACGTGAGCGCCGCATTGCCATGGTGTTCCAGAGTTACGCTCTGTATCCGCATCTCTCCGTTTACAACAACATTGCTTTTCCACTCAAGGCACAGAAAGTCCCCAGGAACACGCACAAGGAAAAAGTAGAGTGGGCCGCTTCATTGCTCGGCATCAGCGGACTTTTACAGCGGAAACCACGTGAGCTGTCAGGCGGCGAACGGCAGCGGGTGGCCCTGGCCCGCGCTATTGTCCGTGAGCCGGCTGTATTTCTGCTGGACGAACCTCTTTCCAATCTCGATGCAAAGCTCCGTCTTTCAGCCCGCGAAGAATTGGAGCGGTTCCATCGCCGTGTTGGTACGACCACTATTTACGTCACACATGACCAGGTGGAAGCCATGGCCATGGGGGATCGCGTGATGGTGCTCAATAAAGGTGTTGTGCGGCAGTTAGGGACGCCAAGGGAAGTTTATGACGATCCGGCGGACACGTTTGTCGCAACATTCCTGGGATCACCCCCCATGAATTTGATTGAATATGGGGACGTGATCGTGGGATTTCGCCCCGAGCACTTTCGTCTGGCGGAAGATATCCGCGAGACCGATAAAGTCCCATTCAAGTTCCGCGTGGATAATGTGGAATACCTTGGCGCAGAATTTATTTTGTCTGGCTGCTTGGTTGGCGGCAAAGCCGATGGCAAAAAAGTAATCGCGCGCCTGCTGCTTGGCCACAGCTATGAAGTTGGCGTTACTTACGATTTTGCCGTGCCTGCACGGCAGTTAAAGTATTTCGACCTAACCACGCAGAAGAAGGTTCCCGCGAGGGCAATTGCATGGCAGTAGCAACAGCCAAAATCAAATCTGCCGGCGCTGCCAAGAGTCCTCTGCTGGGCTTTGCCATGTTCAGCCCC
>DASRCD010000041.1:0-3690 GCA_035653315.1 Candidatus Angelobacter sp. | reverse complement strand
AGTTGCGCGTCTGCCAGCGCAAATTTTGTGATCTCAAAACCCGGCTCGGAAAGCTTTTGAAAACGTGGATGGTTATTTTTTACGCGGCGGATCGCATCTATATCCGCTGATCGATAGGCTTTTAGAAGTTCCTTAGCCTGTTTTTTGTATTGCTCAAGGCTCGGGCTGGCGGGTAACTGCCTGGTATCCATACGAAGCTCCTTCCACTGCATTGCCTGGAAGTCCGCATGAATCAGGCTGAAAGAAGTTCGTTGCTGGTTTACTCGCTGAAGGTGGGCACGGCCCTTTCCGCGGACTGGATGCGCCCTCTCGCGCTGGAGAAGAGCGTAATGGCTTCACCGTGTGAAGTCAAATCTGCGGAGAGTTGGGCTCGCATCAAAAGCGGGGAATCAACTCTGCTTTTGCAGAAGAACGTGCATCGCATGCTCGGTGGAAACGTGCTTCGTGCATGTGTACCCGAGCGCAGCCATGTCGATACCGGCAAATAAGTTCTCGCCGGAGCCCATTAAAACCGGACGAAACGCGAGATGCAGTTCATCGATAAGCTTTGCGCGAAGGTACTGCCGAATCGTCGCGGCTCCGCCGCCAATCCGTACATCTTTGTTCTTTGCAGCTTCCTTTGCGCGTTGCAGGGCGGAGTGGATTCCGTCGGTAACAAAGTGGAACGTTGTTCCGCCTTTCATCTCAAGTGCTTTCCTTGGATGGTGCGTCAGCACAAACGTGGGCACGTGATACGGAGGTTCTTCACCCCACCATCCTTTCCATGACTCGTCTGGCCAGGGGCCGCGCACAGGCCCAAACATGTTCCGCCCCAGAATCCACGCGCCCACGTTCTCCATACTGCGCCGAGCCCATTCATCATCCACGCCGGTTGAGCCGCCTTCCAGCCCCTGCATCTTCCTGAATGTGCGTGTAGGGAAAAACCACTCGAACAACTCAGGGCCGCGGATTCCCAAAGGATTCTCAAGACTCTGATGCGTACCGGCGGCGTAACCATCCAGCGATACAGAATATGCGCTGACGCGAACTTTTGCCATGTTCTTCACTATAAGTGCGAACAGTACAGGCGTCAAAACCGCATGCGGCCCCCGCCTTTTGCGCTGCCATCAGCCTATCGATTCCCAATATCGATCCAACCGTCAGGTAGTTGAAGGAGGGTTTAACTGACAGAGATACTTCCATTCTCTGTTCTGTTTTTCATAATTCAATCATGCAGCAGGCTCTGATCTAAGTGCCTACCTGTCTGAAGAGGCTTTTAACTGAATGCAGGGCCATTATTTGCAGGTCACAAATTCCGGAAATTTGATAAGACATCATCGAAAGCTGAAAGCAGCCATTCTTTCTTTATGCTGCCCTCAGCGTCACGTGCACGGCCCGGAGTGCCGGAATACGAAAGGCCGGGTACGTGGCGCAAAGATGTCTCCATGTCTGCCTGTGCATCAGTGCGGTTCTGTGGACCAACAACAACTTGTGAAAGGACCTCACCGTGAAAAATCTCTTGTTAATCCTTTGTCTGTTTGTATTCGCGGCGCCGCTGCTTTCGGCCCAGAGTTCGAATTTCAGCGTGAGCGTTTCGCCGAGCGAGCAGGAGCTGCCTGCTCCTTCCAGTGTCTCTTTCAATGTTACTGTCACTCCCTTAAATGGTTTTACCGGGACTGTTAACCTGAGCCTGGATACCTCTACCTTACCCTCAACTGTGACCGCAAGTATTTCGCCTGTTTCAATTACCGGCACAGGCTCTGCTACCCTCACCATCCACGCCAATAGGGCCAGTAAGGACGGCTTCTATACGGTGTATGTAATCGGAACAAACGGGACCGAGTCGCACATGGCCCCCGCTTCGGTCAATGTTGAGGCGCTTGTCCTCTGTTGCCAGTAAAGGCCGTGCGATTGGATTGGTATGGCCGCTATGGGGACAACCATTGAGAAACCGCTTTTCAGTCCGTTGGCCAGACTATCTAAAAAAGAAAAACACGGTACGGATGTGTCCGTTCCGTGTTCAATTCAAAACTATGCTTTGTCTTTACCGCGCAGGCGCCGCGTTCGCTACGGATGTCGCTGCCGCTTCTGCCAGTATCCGATGGTGAATCGTGAACAGCGCCAGTTCAAGCCGGTCTGATACACCAATCTTGTCATAAACGTTGCGCAGGTAGTTCTTGATCACCTGTTCGGTCGTGCCGAGCTGGTTCGCAATTTCCTTGTTCTTATATCCCTGCACAATCAGGGCAACAATCTTCAGTTCCTTCGCGGTCAGGCGATCGCGCACGCGTGCCCCGACCAGATCATTTTCGGCTGTCTCTTTGCTTTCCTGCGTGTCCTGCACCCAGGTCTCGCCCTTGCTCACCTTGCGTACGCATTGCACCAGCGATTCACCGCTTACGTTGCGGTAGATCACGCCGTGTACGCCGTTTGCCAGATAATGCCGGGAATCCTGGCCAGTTTCCGCAATGGCCACCAGCTTGGTCTTGAATTTTCTTGCTGTTTCCACCACGGTAGGCAGGCTGGGATGTGTTTCCACCCCAAAAATCATGACCGTGGCATGGAACTTTTCCAAGGCCATCATCATTTTTTCAGTATTTTCCGCTTGCGCCACAATACGCAAATCATCTTCAACGGCCAGCACCTTGGCGGCGCCTGTGCGGAAGATTGCCTGGTTATCAGCCAAAATGATCTTCAGCATTTACTTGGCCCCTTTGCTCTTACGGATAAATTTGTATTGGTCAATCACGCAAGCCACGCCGCTCTTTTTCTTGCGTTTGCTGGAATTGGAGTTTGCGCCCGCAGCGGCCGCGCTGGCATCCTTCCTTACCACGCGCCCTGTGCAATGCACTTCAACATCGCTTGGAGTTCCCAGGACCTTGGCCGGCAGAGTAATGTCAAATTCAATGTTTGAGCCCACGGTCAGGTCCAGATCTGCCATGATGTAAACGCCGGCGGCGCTCATGTTGCCGGTAGTGGCGCTGTCTTCACCGCCCTTGCCGTGGATCTTGATCGGCAATTCAAGCGGAAATCGTTTCCCGGTTCTAGCCTCTTCTGACATTAACTCTCCTCAAATGGCGCATCCCGCATGGCCGTTTTGGATGGTGGAAGAAAAGATTGATGCAGGTTTTATACCATGAAATTGCGAAGCAGAGTAGATGATTCATTCAACTAAGCAATACACTTGAGGCGAAAAGTAAATAAAAACACGCAAATAAAAAGCTGCAAAGCCTTTTAGCCTTGCAGCCCTGGAAAACGCCCGAAAAACGGGGTTAATTCCCTAATCTCTGGTAAAAATCCCGGTGATTGTATAGCCCAAAGCCAGCCCAATCACCGCCATTGCTCCGGCAATGGGCGCCAGATGGTTTCTGACATTGCGCTTAACATCCAGCTGTTCATGGACTGACTGTTTCAGTTCCACCACTGAATTATGCAGCTTGCGCCGCTGGTCGGCGGCCCGCTTTTCCAGTTCATTCACGGGAAGTCCAGTATTCATGCGGCCCTCGATTCATTCTGGATCCATACCTGGTCTTGTTTAAGCACTTCCAGGGTCCGGGTTGGCTTAAGGCTGGTTTGCTTGATTCGGCTATAGGCGATTCCGCCGCAGATGCCGCCAATCACAAGGTAAACAACAGTCACAATCAGGCTGGCCCACAGCCAGGAATACTCGCTGGGCATAAATGCCGCATGAAGCAGGGCGATAAAGGCAAA
>DASRCD010000040.1:0-4920 GCA_035653315.1 Candidatus Angelobacter sp. | reverse complement strand
CACCCAGCTATTCTCGCCATGTTCATTGAGTCTTCCAGCACTGCGGTTGCCATGTGCTTTGCCGGCGCTGCGCTTTTAGTGATTGGAATATGGGCCGCGCGAAAAGATATTGCTCAAGCGCGCGGCCTGGACAAGATCGTGGCCCTGGCCAATTTGTGCTACGCCGCGCCGCTGGCGGTCTTTGGTGCACTACATCTCTTTGGCCCGGATTTTGTCAAAGATCTTGTGCCGCCCTACATGCCGGGACGCATGTTCTGGGTCTATTTTGTTGGCTGCGCGTTGATTGCCGCGTCGTTGAGCATTGCCACCAAAATTCAAGTGCGCTGGTCCGGCCTGCTGGTGGGAATTATGATGTTTCTGTTTGTCGCCATGCTCTATCTACCTGCTGGACTGCGCAACATGCATGCCAGAATTATATGGACCATCGTCTTCCGCGAAAGCTCGTTCGGCGGCGCGGCCTGGATTCTTGCCGCCATGGCCAAAGACGGATGGCGCGGGAAAGCCAATCACGGTCCCGAACGCGCAGGGTTTTCACGAACTGAGGAGGTGAATTGTACGCTGATCATTGTGGGCCGCATCATGATCATGCCGGCCCTGATATTTTTTGGCATTCAGCATTTTCTCCATCCCATGGGACTGCCGGGAGTGCCGCTGCAAAGACAACTGCCACCGCTCATACCCGGACAAGTGCTCATTGACTATGTTACCGGCGCAGGCCTCTTATTGCCGCAGTGAGCGTTCTGCTGAACAGAAAAACGCGGACCGTGGCAGCTTGGCTGGGCGCGTGGATTTTGCTGATGGTTCTAGTTATCTATGTCCCTGTTATGATCACGGCCTTGTCCGCTCCGGATATCGGGGTGAAGATTGAAGGGATCAATTACTTTGCCGATACGCTGCTGTTTGCCGGAATCATTCTTGCTCTGGCAAGCGCATCGTCTCTTCGGGATCGGGAGACCGGGTGATCGCGCATGATCGGTGATCGGAAAACAAAGCTTCCCCGCTAATACTACGGACGATGCTCATTAACACTTCAACCCGGGATGAATACAGCCGAGAACAGATAGTAATTTAGCGCTGTGCGCTCACGTCATCAAACGCATGTCATTTCGGATCAGTGTCGCTACGCGTTTTCAGCACAGGTTCTGGCGGCTTTGGCGGCGGACCGATAGGCTCAAAGCTGGCCTTGATGTAGTCGTCCGCGCTGGTTTCATAGCAGGCCAGTGGACTCACTTTGCGGATTTCCATGTCATCTTTGGGCACGTTGCGGGAATAGATCAACGGCTCATGGCGTTTGGGCTGCTCCCGCTCGGTTAACTGCGCCATGGTCTGGTCGCAGTCCGGATCGCGCCACGCTGAGACTTCATGGACCACTGAGTAATCAAAGCCGGATTCCGAAAGTCGCGGCTGATATGGAAGAAAGGTGAAGACAAGCTTGATGAGGCTCCATTCCTCATGGCTGATTTCCGTTTCAGCAACAAACACTTCATGGCTGGAGAAGAAAGAAGATCGTGGATGGTCGGCATAAGCCACGCCAACCAGACGCACTCGCATGCGCGCTGTCTTGGGCGGATAGTTGGAAAGCAGCTGCCCTTCGGTCTGCATGCCTGAGCCACCAAGACAAATCATGGCCAAAAAAATGAGGGCTGTAGTCCAGTTCTTCATAGTGACTTTAATCTGCTCCGCTTGGGCTTGCCCCGCAATGAGCACTGAGCTCATGCGTAAATCGCCTGCAAGTCATCCGCAGACAACATGCCGCAGAAAACCTTCCGCGGAAACCTACCAAAGACCGGCCTTATCTTTGGATGCAATCTCACGATGCTCTCAACAGACTACGGAAATTTGTGAACGATTGCCAAGCGGAAATCCGTAAAACGGCTGTAAAGAAAGAGGATTAAGCAATGTTTCTTAATTTGCTGGGACAAAAGGCGGCCACGCGAGGACAAAAAAAACCAAATCTGACCATGGATGAACACGGATGTTGTTTCCGGTCAGTCAAATCCAGGGTGAATCTTCTTGATCCGCGTCGCTCCGCGTGAATCCGCAGTAGTTCTCGGTTACGATGTCGGCACCCGATTCACGTCGATCTCATCTGCAGCTTTAAGAAAAATATTTCCGCCTGATATCCTAGACGCGATCGTTTTTGATCTACCATTCAACACACCGCAAAGGAACCCATGGCCGCACTGATCGATGCCATCGACATTAAGCGCAAAATGTTTTTTGAACTGGACGGCACGCCTTACCATTGTCTTGACGTTGAGGTGAACACGCCAACCGCGCGCGGCGGGCAGACGCTGGTCCGCATCAAGATGCGGAACATGCTTACCCGCGCCGTCTTTGACAAAACATTTAAAGCCAGTGACAAGTTCAAAGAACCTGATCTGGAGATGGTGCCGGCTTCTTATTTATATAGCGATGCCGACGGTTATTACTTTATGGACCAGGAGAGCTTTGAGACCCTTACGCTCTCACAAGAGATGATTGGCGACGCTCAGGATTTTCTGGCTGAAGGCCTGGTCATTCAGGTACACAAGTTCAATGGCAACCCCATTGGCCTGCAACTGCCCCCGCATGTGGAATTGACGATAACCCACACCGAACCTGGCGTGCGCGGTGACACTTCCGGCGGTAGCGTAACCAAACCTGCCACGCTGGAAACCGGGCTGGAAATCCGCGTGCCTCTTTTTATCAAACAAGGTGAAAAGGTCAAGGTGTCCACGGAGACGCGGGAATTTGTAGCCAGGGCGTAAGCATCGTAGTGCCCCAGCTTTCTACTGTGATTTTCTGTTCCCTTTCATTCTTGTACATTCGCGTTCATTCGCGGCTCAACCCTCTTCTGCTATCCTCGCTTCATGCCCTTTCCTCGTCCGAAAAAAACGTATGACACGGAGGACGCGCTTTATGACTATGCGGTCCGCGCGCTGGGGCGGAGAATGCGTACCGTCGCCGAGTTGAAGCGACTGATGCGGCAACGCGTTCCAGAAGGCGAGGTTGGTTTTCTGCTGGTGGAGATGGTGATATTGCGTTTGAAAGACCAGAAATACCTGAACGACGCACAATATGCGGCGGCATACACATCATTCCGCCGCGATGGACAAAAGTTTGGCAGCAGACGCGTTGTGACTGACCTGAAAGTAAAAGGCGTCCATGGTGATGTGATCGAAAAGGCCGTGGCCGATGCTTATTCTGGAATTGACGAACAGGCCCAGGCCCGCGCGTTCCTGAAACGCAAGCGGCTGAAGAAGCCGGAAAACGACAAAGATACGGCACGCATTTTTCGTGCGCTGATGCGCGCAGGCTTTACGACGGGAACTGCGGTCAGGCTGCTCAAAAATTGGGACGTGGATGATGAAGTGTTGACAGCGCTGCAGGAAGAAACTGACGAACAGTAACTTGGCCTAGGTTCATGGCTACCTAAAAATTCCTGCCATTCAACACGCCACTAGTAAATCGTGAAGGTTATGGCTTACAAGTTTAATTCATAAATGCCGCTGTTACCCAGAAGTTCGCGTAGCCATGCTCCTGGTCAGGCCGATAGCAAACGCCGAACTCCATACGTCGAAAATCAGGATTGGCAACCCGGCCCAAAAGCTGTTCGGGTAACTGATGCGGTTCAGAAGCAGTAAACACTACAACGGAGTGCGCATTGGGAACTTCTGCGGCAATAACATTGGCATCACCTTGCGTTGAGCAGGCCAAGTCATGAAGCAGCGAATCACTCTGGATATTGATCCTTCTCATTCCATGCGTTTTGCGGGCGTCGTTGAATGTTTCAACAAATGCCGCGGCAAACTGCTCTTCTGTATATGCCTGAATAATAAAAACAAAATCCTGCGTTACGTAAAAACGGCCGTCGCGCTCCACCACTCCAATGCCCACGGCATTGTATTTCGGGTTGAGCATGTTGGCGCGATGTCCCGGAGAATTCATCAGCGCGGGATGAACATCCTGTATGTATTCAGTGCGGGCCACGTTCTCCGCTGAAAGTGTAAAGCGCGCGCCGGTTGTACCAATGCGCTCCGGCACAGCAGCTTCACCGGGGAATTGATGTGAGAGCTTGCCGTTTTTTGCCAGTTCCCTGCTATGTTTTCGCGCCGCTTCAGCAACCTGATCATTCCATTGCAGCGGCGGCAAGCCGGACTTTTGCCGCTCCTGATTGAGCTGGTCAAAGACCAGCTTCTCCTGTGCGGTAGGCGCTGCATTTGCGGGGAGCACGGCAACGCAGGCAAGCAGGATGGCAAAACAACAGAAAAATTTCATTTAATTGGATGGACGATAAAACGCAATGATCACCCAAAGTCTCGAAAACCCGTCCTTGCCGCCTGTCTGCGAACACACGCCAATATTCATGCGATCAAGAGTTTCATCGGCGGCGGGCTTGCGCAGATCGCCGGGCAAGGTTCCGGGTTCTGAAAGTGAGAACACAAACAGGCTCGCCGCTCCAGGCAAACTCTGGATCATCTTACCGGTGTCCATGTCCTGTGAACATGCGGCTCTTCTGAGGTGCGGGTCGGCCACTACTTTCACCGGCTCCAGCTTTTTTGCGCGCCGCGCCTGATTAAAGTCTTTGCTAATCGCATCCTGAAATTGCTTTTCAGTGTAGGCGGCAAGTGTATGGGCAAAGTCCTGCGTAACAAACAATTCGCCGCCGCGCTGCACAATGGAAATACCCACCGCATTGTATTCAGGGTTAAGAATATTTTCGCGATGGCCGGGAGAATGCATCAGCCCGTCATGCGCGGTTTCCACGCCAGGAGCTTCCGCAACATTTTCCGCCACGGCATTAAAACGCAGCCCGGTAGCGCCAACACGCTCCGGGATTGCCGGCTCTCCGGAAAACTGATGTGAAAGGTCCTGATGTTCCGCCAGCAGTTCGGAATGTTTCCGTGCTGCCTGGGCCAGCCGGTCATTCCATTCCAG
>DASRCD010000039.1:0-6363 GCA_035653315.1 Candidatus Angelobacter sp. | reverse complement strand
GAAAAGATTTGCCGGTTGAAAAGTAGAACCCACGCCGGAGATGAGCGAACCAATCAGGGTAAGCACAATGCCCGCGCCCATGGCCTTGAGCGCGCCGGCAATGTTGAGCCCGGCAACCAGTTCCATTTTTGTGATGGGCGTTACCAGATAGCCTTCATGCACGCCGCGCGCTTTATCATCGATATAAACAATGCCTCCGCCGATCATCACGCTCACGAACATGGCCAGCGTGATTGAGCCGGGCAGAAGATACTTCATATATTCAATGTAGGGATAAAGCTCCACCACCTGTAGGGCCGTCTGCTGTACCACGCGCGGCTCCACGTCCGGCTGATTCAGCGCCTGCACCAGCTGCGTCATCTCATCTTCAAAAGTTGAGGTGAGAAAGTTGTCAGTGTTGTCCAGCACCAGGCCAATGCTGGGACGCGCATGCTCGTAAACGTCGCGCGAGAATTGCGGTGGAATTACCAGCCCGGCTGTCAGATCACCTTTGCGGACGGCATCCACCATGGTTTTTTCATCGGTATAGACAATTGGTTCAAAGGTGCGGGCGTTACTTTGCACAGCGCGCAAGGCTTCTATCACGCGGATGGCTTGCGGGCCTGTGTCATGGCTTACGATCCCCAGCTTGGCATCGCGGATTTTACCGCCAAAGGCATTGCCAAGAACAATCAACTGCACCAGAGGGAAAACCATGGCCGCCATCATGAGCGCGGGCGAGCGGAAAAATTTGCGCAGGTCTCGCTCCACGATGGCCATCATGCGCCCGCTTTGAAAAAAGCCTCGCATGGCTATTTGCCCCAGGCCACAGGGGATTGATAAAGCGGAGAATCCACCATCTGGTCACGCAACTGGCGTCCGGTGTAATGGACAAATACGTCATCCAGTGTGGTGCTCTGGACCGTGAGGGTTTTCACCACCACACTGGCATGCACAGAGGTTTCCACCAGATCCGTGGTGGTTTTGGAGCCGTCATCGGTGAGGATGCGATACATGTCCATCCCTTCGGCCTGAACGGATTTCACCGCTGCCAATTTTTCCAGCTTTTGTTGCCAGTCCGCGGGAGGATTGAGAAACTGCGCTTCAATCACGCTTGACCCCGGAATGCTGGCCTTGAGGGCGCGCGGCGTATCCAACGCCACCAGCTTGCCATGATCGACAATGGCAATGCGGTCACATAAACGGTCCGCTTCATCCATGTAATGCGTAGTGATCAGGACGGTGAGATTTCTTTTTTGCTTGATATTGGTGATCATCTCCCAGACCGCCACGCGTGAAACAGGATCAAGACCGGTGGTGGGTTCATCGAGAAAGAAAATTCTTGGGCGATGCACCAGCCCGCGCGCAATTTCCAGCCGCCGCCGCATGCCGCCGGAAAGATTTCTGGCCGGAGCGTCGCGCCATTGGTTTAGATCAACCAGTTCCAGCAGTTCATCAATGGATTTCTCACGGTCTTCGGCGGAAATTCCGTAGAGCTTGGAATAAATGCTGAGGTTTTCCCAGACAGTAAGGTCGCCATCGCTGGTCATGGCCTGTGGAATCACGCCCATGGAGCGTCGCGCGGTGTCGGGATCTTTACGCACATCCACGCCTTCAATCAGCGCAGTGCCGTCCGTGATTTCAAGCAGCGTGGTCATCATCCTGATCAAAGTGGATTTGCCTGCGCCATTTGGACCAAGAAGGCCAAAAATTTCTCCTTCTTCCACTGCGAAAGAGACACCATCCACAGCGGTGAAGTTCCCGTAGCGTTTTACGATGTCAACCACTTGAATCGCGTGCTGCGGCATCAGCGGCCCTCAACTTTTGATTTTGGGACCAGGATTTCCGCAGTCATGCCGGGCACCAGAGCTTTTTTGCTGTTGTCCACAGCCAGTTTCAGGGCGATCGCTTTGATATCGCGCTTGCGGCGGTTGACGTCGCGCTGAGTGGCGAAATCGGCTTCAGGGGCTTTGAAAATAATTTTGCCGGGAATGGTTTCACCCGATGGAAGCCGCGCATTCAGTTGATCGCCCAAAGCGATGTGATCCGCCTGTGTTTCCGGAATAGCCGCGCGTACCCATGTATCTCCTAGATCGGTGATGATAACAATGGGCTGGCCCACGTTCACAATCTCACCTTCACGCGCTGCCCGAACCGTGACAATACCATTCACCGGCGCGGTCACTTTGGTATAACCAAGCCGCGTCTCCGCAGCTTCAAGCTGGGCTTGCGCATTCAACTGCTGCGCGCGCGTTGCAGCCACTGTGCTTTGTGCCGCTTGTGTCAAACGCGTGTGCGCCTGCGCTGTATTCAGATCAGCCTGTGCGGCATGGGCCTGGTCTTCTGCCGCTTTCACTAAAGCCTGTTGCGCTTTCAACTGTGCTGCGGATTCATCCGCAATCTGTTGCGACAGAACTCCCTGCTGGGCCAGGGCAATGTTGCGCTTCGTATCGCCTTCAATGCGCTGCAAATCGGCCTGCGCTTGCAGCAGTGTTGCCTGCGCGGCACGCAAGCGGGCCTGCGCGTTCAGCACGCCGCTGGAAGTTTCGCCCGCTGTCTGTTCTTCCGTGGCGCGCGTCTGGGAAACTTGATGGCGAAGGCTGGCAAGGATGGCTTCAGCCGCCTGCCGGTCAGCCGTGAGCTCCTGTGAATCCAGCACGGCGATAGTATCGCCAACTTTTACCGCTGTGCCTTCATCCACGGCCAGCCGCTCAATGCGGCCGGTAATCTTGGGGCTCACAACGACCTGGTTCGCATCCACGGTGCCGATCAGCACCAGATCAGACGAATGGTCCGTGGAGAAAAAATAATAGATTGCGGCGATGAGCAGAAGCACGCCGAGAAAAGCAAAAAAACGATTGCGTTGGCTCACGGTTGGCAGACCTTTTTGGCCGCTTCCGGCGTCAGCACGGCGGCGCAGATGAAGTCCAGCATGGCGGCGCGGCGCGCGGCAATGCGCTCCGGCGAGCTGGGGTCGCCCGGATGCATGAACATCTGCGCCGGTAGGCTGATGAAATAAAAAACGATGATTCCCAGCATGGAGGTCACTGTCTGCATGGGATCAAGATTGCGAAAGTCGCCGGAACGCGCGCCTTCCAGAATTAATTTTTCCAGGCGATCATAAAAGGGGCGGAGATGACGCTCCATGATGCGGCTGGCTTCAGGAGAGAGCATGCGTCCCGTGCTGCGCATAAATTCACGCTGCACCAGGCGGGGATACACCGGCGCGCTGGCAATATAGTCAAAATGCGTTTGCGCGTAGAGAACCAGGCGCTCGCGCGGAGGAAGGTCCGTGCGCTCCAGCACTGCGCCAACTTTTTCATGCAGTCCGGAAAAAACCTGCTCCAGCGCGGCAGTGTAAAGACCGTCTTTGTCTTTGAAATAGTAGTAAAGCAGTGCCTTATTTACGCCTGCACGGCGGGCAATCTCGTCTGTCCGGGCGCCGGCAACGCCTTCATGGGAAAACTCTTCCAAGGCAGCCTTAAGGATGGCGGCCCGCGTCTTTTCCGGCTCTCCGCGCGAGCCGGACTTGCCGGATTTAAGGGCGGCTGGCATTAATTAACTGGTTATTTAATTATCCGACATGCGCGGCCAGGATGCAATCTTTGTTATTTCGGCAACATTGAGCAGGCTCATCGAGGTTGATTACGGAATATCCCGCCGGGCTGGGCCTTGCGGGTTTGTTAAAATAGTGAGTTTGCCTTTCATACCCCGCAATACCTAGGAAATGAATGCCTGAAACCATGCTTGCCGTAGTAAAACCAGAAGCCGCTCCGGGCGCGGACGTGCGCCAGATGCCCGTCCCAAATTACGGCCCGGACGATGTTCTGGTGAAAGTAAAAGTCGCCTCTGTCTGCGGCACGGACCTGCACATTTACAACTGGGACCAGTGGGCCCAGAACCGCATTAAGCCGCCGCTGATTCCGGGCCATGAATTTTGCGGGCACGTGGTAGCCACCGGCAAGAATGTAACAGCAGTAAAGGAAGGCGATTTTGTTTCCGCGGAGATGCACGTGGCCTGCGGCAAGTGTTACCAGTGCCGCACCGGTGAAGCGCATATCTGCCAGCACGTAAAGATTATTGGCGTGGACGCCAATGGAGCATTTGCCGAATTTGTGGTGATTCCGGAATCGAACATCTGGAAGATTGATCCAGCAGTGCCGCCGGATTATGCCAGCGTACTTGATCCATTGGGAAATGCCGTGCACACGGTTCTGGCCGGCGAGATTGCAGCGAAAACTGTGGCCGTGATCGGCTGCGGGCCCATTGGATTGTTTTGCATTGCTGTGGCGCGCGCCTGCGGAGCAACGGAGATATTTGCTCTGGAGATCAATGACCATCGCCGCAAGCTGGCGGAAAAAATGAAGGCCGATCATGTGCTGAATCCGGCAAAAGACAATGTGTATGAACATGTAATGGATGCCACGGACGCCACTGGCGTGGATGTGATCCTGGAGATGTCCGGGCATCCGGATGCCATCCGGCTGGGCTTTAAAATTTTGCGGCTCGGCGGGCGCGCGTCCCTGCTGGGGATTCCCTCCAAGCCAATGGAACTCAATCTGGCTAATGACATTATTTTTAAAGGCGCACAGGTGCAGGGAATCAATGGCCGCCTTATGTACAAGACATGGTTTCAGATGAATGCCCTGCTCAAGGCCGGAAAGCTGGACCTTGATCCGGTGATTACAGACCGCATGCCGATGGCCGACTTCAGCAAAGGCATGGACCGGCTGCGCACGGGCGAGTCCAGCAAGATTTTGTTGTATCCGAATGGTATGAAATAGCCGCTGATTGGCGCAGATTAACGCTGATCAGAAAAGTTGGCAGCCGCGAATTCACACGAATGAACACGAATTGGAAAGTTTTTACTTTGTTGTGTGAAGGGTGCTTGCTGCTCAATTGAATTCATGCCTTCGTGGAAGCTGAAACTCGAATTTAATCCGCGTTTCGCGTTCATTCGCGGCTAATTTTATGTTTTGATCTGCGCTGATCTGCGTTAATCAGCGGCAAAGAATAGTTTCGAAGGAGTGAACATGCCTACCACCACCACGCGTCCACAGCTTTCCTATCTTGGCGACCAGATGAGAGAACTAGAACAGAAGGGCACGCATTTCAAGCTTCGCGTGCTGATGGATGAGCAGGCGCCGGAGTGCACGGTGGATGGCAAGCGGGTCATCAATCTGGCGTCAAACAATTACCTGGGGCTTACCACGCATCCCAAGCTGCGCGAAGCGGCGATCGCCGCGATTCATAAATATGGCGTGGGCTCGGGGGCGGTGCGCACCGTGAGCGGCACTATGCAGATCCACATGGAGTTGGAGCAGAAGATTGCGCGCTTTAAAAATACTGAAGCGTGCGTGGTGTTTCAGTCAGGTTTTACGGCGAATGCGGGGACGGTTTCATCCATTCTGGGAAAAGATGATTTCATTATTTCCGATGAACTGAACCACGCCAGCATTATTGATGGCGCGCGCCTCTCCAAGGCCAAGATCAAAGTCTTCCGCCACAAAGACACAGCTCACGCGGAAGAGCTGCTGAAAGAAGTAGCCAATGAGCCGGGACACAAGCTGATCATTACGGACGGCGTTTTTTCCATGGATGGCGATATTGGCCCGCTGCCCGCGCTCTGTGATCTGGCGGAAAAATACGGCGCGATCATGATGATTGACGATGCGCATTCCTCCGGCGTGCTAGGGCGCAATGGGCGCGGCACGGTGGACCATTTCAAAGTCCACGGACGAGTGGATGTGCAGGTGGGCACGCTTTCCAAGGCCATTGGCGCGCTGGGCGGCTATGTTTGTGGATCAAAAGAGCTGATTGATTTTCTATATCATCGCGCGCGGCCGTTTTTGTTTTCCACCTCGCATCCGCCGTCTGTGGCGGCAACCTGCATTGCGGCGTTCGATGTTCTGGAGCAGGAACCGGAATTAATGGACAAGCTTTGGGCCAACACGCGCTTCTTTAAGAAAGAGCTGGGCTTGCTGGGCTTTAACATTGGCGGGATCAACACGCCGGCCAGCGAGACGCCGATTACGCCCATTATCATTGGCGACGGAAAACTCACCATGGACTTTAGCCGTGAACTTTTCAGTGAAGGCGTCTTCACGCCCGGTATTGCATTCCCCACCGTAGCAGAAGGCAAGGCGCGGCTACGCACCATCATGACTGCCACGCACACGCAGGACCAGCTCAGCAAGGCACTGGAAGTGCTGAAGAAGGTGGGAACGAGGATGGGGATTATTAAGTAGCTTTTCTTGTCCCGAGCGAAGCGAGGGAACCCTACTCTGTGGTACTGATAGGCGGAGAAAGAATAGCCGCGAATGAACGCGAAAAGCGCGAATCTTAGAATTGAACTGTTGCGCTTATTCCGGTGCGTATGGTTGA
>DASRCD010000038.1:0-10045 GCA_035653315.1 Candidatus Angelobacter sp. | reverse complement strand
ACAACCAGAGCTGGTTTGCACAGTGAGATTTACTTCCTGGACCAATGACAATCGCCTGCGCGCGCCTGTATTTCTAGGATTACGCCTGGAAGTTCCTGCCGCTGAAGTTGTGCGGGAAACCGGATTACTGCTCAACAACGCTGAAGGCGGGGATCCGCAGCCAGAGTCAACGAATTCCAGAACAACATCAATTCTGCTTCCAGCTGAAATCAATGAAATTGTTCTAGCCGTGGATGAGCATCGGTTGAAGTTCACCAACCTGAAAAAAGTTTTCTATCCAGCTGACGGGTACACCAAGCGCGATGTGATCAATTTTTATGCCGCCATAGCAGACCTGCTTGTCCCGCATCTGCAAGGCAGGCCACTTTCGCTGAAGCGTTATCCCAACGGGATTGACCAGGATTTCTTCTTTCAGAAGGACGCTTCCGGTTTTCCTGATTGGCTTCACCGGGAAGAAATCGCGGCAGATGAAGAATCCAAGACGCGCGTGATTGTCGACGATAAAGCCTCATTGCTTTATCTGGTAAATCTCGGCTGTATTGACCAAAACCCGTATATGAGCCGGCTCAGCACGCTGGAGCATCCGGATTTTATTTTGATCGATTTGGATCCATACCATTGCGGTTATGACCGCATTGTTGAAGCGGCCCAACTGGTCCGCGAAAAGCTGAATTTAATCTGCCTCACCGGTTATCCCAAAACCACTGGCGGCGATGGCATGCATATCTATATTCCTGTGGAACCGGTCTACTCCTCTGCGCATACGCGCTCACTTGCGGAGATTCTGGCCCGATGGGTCGCTGCCGAACGGCCAGACCTTTTCACTACCCCGCGCATGGTTTCCGCGCGGGAAAAAGGCAAGGTCTATTTTGACTATCTGCAAAATGCCAGCGGCAAAACCATTTCCGCTCCTTACGTTCTGCGCGCGTATCCCGGCGCTCCTGTAGCCACGCCCCTCAAATGGGAAGAAGTGGTGCCTGGACTCAAGCCAGCGCAATTTCATATTGCAAATGTGCTGCGTCGGTTTGATCGTGTAGGTGACTTGTTTGAAGGCGTTCTGACTAAGCCACAAGACCTGGGACCGGCGCTGGAAAAATTGAGCGACTTGGTCAAGTAAATTCCCATGTACTACTAAATGCCCATGCACTACCGCGAGCTTGTCGCGAGAAGATATCCTCATGGTTCCAATCTGGCACTTGGGCCCATAAGCTCGCAATTCCGGAGAAGTCTGCTCTTGTTCTTCTTACTACAGTTTTAACGTCGCTTTGAGCTCAGAAAGAGCTGCAAAACTGTACGAAGGAGATATCATGCAACGCAATCCGAGCATTCTGTTTGCAACGCTTCTATTCATTGCCCTGGCTGCGGTTTCTGCAAATGCCCAGGCGATTCCCGCTGAGGATGATACATGGGTCACAGGCAGTGGAACCCAGGTGGATTTTGCAAGTTTTGGGAACATTAATCTTGGCCAGATGCTAGGCTCAACTCCGGTAAACACCGTGGTATCGTTTTCCGGAGTTCCCTTGAATTCATCAATCGGCCAGGCAGATACGCTTGTTTCACGCGGAAGCACCACGGTCGCCAGCAACTTTTCAGCGCCGCTTTCAATCAAGGGCTTGAGTTTGGCTTCCAGCCCTGACCTGAAATTGCAGGACGGCCGCGTTTACCATATTACGGTTGGGCTTGGCACACAAAGCGCCACAGGGCAGATTAGCTTTACTCAAACTACCACTGAAGGCGGAACATATAGTTCCAGTTTCACGGTAACGCCTGTTTTCACTTTGACCAACGTCAGCAATCCAGCCGACACGCATACGATCAACTGCGCCAGCGATCCAAACTTTACTTGCTCCTTTCCCATGAATGGAAGCGGCAATTGGGTGCTCACTTCCAGCACCGGATTTGATCCTCAATCCATGGGAATTCCCACTGTACCTGCCGGTGTGGTGATTGGTGGATATACAACTGTGGGCAAAAAACGCTCTGGCGGCATTCAGGTTGGTTGTGGTGGGACCAAGGCGGGCGGTTATGGTTGCGGCCAGAATGATGAACTTCATGGACAAGGATCAGCAGGCCAGGCGATTCATGGAACTAAACCGCCCAATGACTGTGCACAAAATCCGCTACCACCCCCGCCTCAACCCTCACCCACGCCCGTGTCGGGAGGTGGAGGCGGTTGTGCAGTGACCATTATTGGCGGTGGCGGAGGCGGATGTACAGTTTCCAAACCCGCAGCACTCCTGCCGCAACAACCAATATCGATTTGCGCTGCTACGGCACAATAAACTTGCTTTAAGTTGCGAAATATATGTGATTCCGGGCGGTATCGGCACCTGCATAAGCCGATATCGTCCGGAATACTTGTTTAGAGAACAAATGGCAGGGTGTTTTGATCACGAGAACTCAAAGTAGCTAACGCGTGGGGTCAAGAGCCAACCCGTTTATGGCATTTGCCGCTAAGCCGGTGCTCGATCCTGTAATCGATCGCGCTGGCGCCACGTTTCCTGTTGCAGTGGAAATATTGGTGAAGATCAAAATACTCGCGGCAACAGGGTCAGCCACATAGAGCTCACCGTTGGAAACATTTCGATTCAATGCAATCTGCTGCGGCGATTTTAAGAGAGTATTCCCGCCGTTGAAGTTCGCTGAGGGAAGCGCGTCGCCAGTATTAATGCTTGCGCTCGGATAAATAGTTATGCTGATGGGCGTTGCCGCGTTTCCCACAATCAGCCGTCCTGAACTGTCCAGGGCAAGCCCACGTGGTTGAGAAAGCAGTGTGTCCGGTCCAGCAATAGCCCCTCCGACAATTCCCACCACGTCCTGCGTGCCAATGCTATCAAGCCGGTCAACCGCGTTATCGCTCGGATCAGAAACATAAAGCTGCTGGTTTGTAACATCCAGCAATAATCCGCCAATCGTCACGCCCATGTTGATGTTGCGTACAGGCGCCGCATTGCCGCCTACAGTGGAAGCCGGTGAAAATACCAGAATGGAAGTTCCGTCCGCTACATATAGGAGATTGTTGGTCGTATCCACAGCCACATCAACCGGCCGGGAGAGATGCGTGGCATTCCCGGAAATAATGCGAGGAGTAGCACTCCCGCTGAGAGTGGATGCATTATCAAAAATCAGGATGGAACTTGTAGCTTGATTGGCCACGTAGAGCCTGTCAGCTACGGTATCCACCGTCATGTGCTGCGGTGAAGAGATTGCTGACGAGGTAATGGTTGCGGTTGGAACAATATTGCCAGTCGCTGCTTCCACATTGCTGAAACGCAGGATTGAATTAGATGTAGCCACATATAATTGGCCGCCAGTGCTCCCGGTTCCGCCACCGCCACCGCTGCCTCCGCTGGAACCTCCGCCCACAACCCGCCGCGGTGAGATAACACATCCTGCAATCAGCAAAAATACAGATATAAAAATTACAATTGCGAACCCTCGCTTCATTCTCAGGCTCCTATTAACTTGTATATGAAAACTTACATTCATGATAAATAAATGACCATGTCCATCGTATTTCTAGCAACATCAAACCCGGGCAAAATCCGCGAACTTCGTGAAGCGGCACAAGCTTTCAAAGTGGCCTTGGATCCGCTTCCCGGCCTCGAGCATATTTCGGCTCCTATTGAGGATGGCGTCACATTCGAGCAGAATGCAAAGATCAAAGCCGAATATTACAGCCAATTTGCTCCGGAAAATCTGGTGCTGGCAGAAGACTCTGGACTTGCGGTTGAAGTTCTGAACGGCGCTCCGGGAGTATATTCCGCGCGTTATGCGGCCATGCTTGCTTCAAACGACGCCACCCATACTAACTCAAGCGACCAGGACAACAACCAAGCGCTCATTTCACAACTAGAACGTTCGCCCGAAGATAAACATGCAGGAAAATATGTATGCGTGATTGCCGTGGCCCGAAACGGCCAGACCCTGGCCACATTTACCGGAGAAGCCCATGGTGTAATTCTCACAACTCCACGGGGCACTGGTGGTTTTGGTTATGATCCCTTGTTTTACTTCCCTACTCTGGGCCAGACCTTTGCCGAGCTTTCCTTGGAGCAGAAGCGTGCACACAGCCATCGTGGCAAGGCATTCCAGCAATTTCTGGAGTGGTATGTAAAAAATGATGAGTGTAAGTAATTGTGAAGAAATCCGGCTTTCAGGAATTTGCAGCCAAATCCCCTTTGAATGCTGGAATTTAGACGTTGCACTGCCCGGGAAATCCAAGTAAATTCAAGGTTCTCTCATGCCGAAGCGTCCTTCACAACTGTCTCCCAAGTCAGCCAATGGGACCTCCGATAAGCACCAGCGAATCCTGGATGCTGCGATTCAGGTCATTGCCGAACACGGTTTTTTTCATTCCCGCGTAGCGGAGATTGCCGATCGGGCCGGCGTTGCTGATGGAACTATTTATCTTTACTTCAAAAATAAAGATGAACTGCTGATGGCGGCCATAGACTCGGCTTTTCATCGATTTATTCAGCGCGCCAGAACAGCGCTTGACCAGGTCCAAGACCCGCGGGAAAAGCTTCGTCGCATGGCATATCTTCATCTTGAAGCCCTGGGTTCCAATCGCAGCCTGGCCATAGTATTCCAGACAGAGTTACGGCATAGCGCGAAATTCCTGGGCCAGTTTTCCCATAATCTGCTGGTGGAATATTTTGACGTTATTAAAAGCGTGTTGCGGGAAGGCCAGGAGGCCGGAGTCTTTCGACCTGATATCTCCGTAACCATCGCTGCGCATTGCTTCTTTGGCGCTGTGGATGAGATAGTAACCACATGGATCCTTTCAGATCGCGATCGTGACCGCGATTATCACCTCTCCAGCCTCACAGATTCGGTGGTTGGCATTGTGCTAAAAGGGATGGAGACAGGCTCATAAAGTTATGGAACCCAGAACGCTGGCTGATATTTTTCTCACTTCCGTTGGATACGACATTGAGCGCCATGTGATGTTCAAGCGCGCCAATGGCTGGCAGGTTATCTCCTCACGCCAACTTTACGGATATGTTGTCACGCTGGCCCGCGTTCTAAAACAATGGGGAATACAAAAAGGTGATCGAGTCGCAATCCTGAGTGAAAACCGCCCTGAGTGGATGATTGTTGATTTTGCCTGCATGACCAGCGGTATTGTGGACGTGCCAATTTATGCTACTCTCACGGCCGAGCAAACGCTTTATCTTTTGCAGAATTCCCGCGCCCGGGTGATCTTTGTTTCAACCCTTGAACAATTAAGAAAAGTCCAGTCGATCCAATCGCGAAGCTCGCTAGAAAAAATTGTGGTCATGGATGAACTCGCAGAAATCAATGTTATTCCGCTCTGGCCGTTGCTCAATGAAGCATCAGTGGAAAGAGATGCGGAATTTGATGAACAGGCGCGAAAGATACAGCCGGATGATCTGGCCACATTGATTTATACCTCTGGTACCACAGGCACTTCCAAAGGCGTTATGCTCAGCCATGGCAATTTGACTTCATGCGCTGAGATGGCCCGCAAGCAAACAGAATGGATGCCGGGCGACGTTTATCTTTCTTTCCTGCCTTTGTCTCACGTAACAGCGCGCCATGTGGATTACGTCTGTTATCTCGGCGGTGTCACAATCGTGTACTGTGCTGTCTTTGAACAGCTACCGCAGATGCTGCAGGAAGCCAAGCCAACCACCATTGTTGCCGTGCCGCGTGTGTATGAAAAAGTACGGCAGGAAGTTGAGCGACAGGCTGGCCACGGCCTGAAGCGCAAAATCCTTGATTGGGCCGTAGGGGTTGGAGAAAAGCACAAGGCGGAAATCGCTCGTGGTGAAACGCCTAAAAGCTTTTCCTGGAAGTTGGCCAATCGTCTGGTTTTCTCCAAAGTTCGTGGTGGCTTTGGCGGTCGCAGCCGCGCTTATTTTTCCGGTGGCGCTCCCCTGGGAAAAGATATGGCGGAGTGGTTTTGTGCCGTAGGCATTCCCATCATGGAAGGATATGGACTTACCGAGACCTCGCCTACCCTTTCGGTTAATCGCCGGGGCGCGTTCAAAATTGGGTCCGTTGGAAAGGTGAATGAAGGTCTTCAATTGAAGATCGCCCCAGACGGCGAGATTCTGGTGAAGGGACCAACCGTCTTCAAGGGTTATTGGGAAATGCCGGAAGAGACGCGCAACTCATTCGTGGATGGCTGGTTTAAAACTGGCGACATTGGCGAACTGGATAGCGAAGGATTTCTCAGCATTACAGACCGCAAGAAAGACCTGATCAAAACTTCAGGTGGAAAGTTCATAGCGCCACAACCGATTGAAAACGCCTTAAAGGCCAACGTTCTCATTGCCCAAGCCGCAGTCATTGGAGATAAGCGCAAATATGCCTCTGTGATCATCTCTCCCCATTTCCCGATGCTGGAAGATTGGGCGCGGGCGAATGGAGTAAATTTCAATTCGCGCCAGGAGTTGGTTGCGTCAGATAAAGTGCGTGAACTTTATCGTGGGATTATTGAGGAGTTAAATAAAAAGCTGGCGCATTTTGAAACCATCAAAAAAGTCATCGTTGTTCCGGACGAGTTCACGGTAGCAACCGGCGAGATTACACCCACTTTAAAACTCAAGCGCCGGGTCATTGAGGCCAAATACAAACAGCAGATTGATCAGCTTTATCAGGAACCACACCCTATTGAAATTGCTCCTGTTTAAGGGCTATTCCGGTTCGCTCAAAGCCATGTTGTGCCATCACTTCTGAAATCCGGCGATTTTATTACAATAGAAATATGGATCCTCTTATCATTGCTGGCCGGGAATTTCGGTCCCGGCTGATTGTTGGCACAGGCAAATACAAATCAGGGCAGGAGACAGCGCGCGCCATAGAGGCGAGTGGGGCGGAGATGGTTACGGTGGCCGTCCGCCGGGTGAATCTTGATCGCAGCAAGGAGTCTCTGCTCGACTTTATCAACCCACAGAAATATTTTTTGCTGCCAAATACTGCTGGTTGTTATACGGCAGAGGAAGCCATCCGCGCAGCCCGCCTTGGACGCGAGGTCGGCCTCTCTGATTGGGTAAAGATTGAAGTAATTGGCGACCAGAAAACGCTTTACCCCGATGTTCAGGCGACCATAGAGGCAACTCGGGTGCTGGTAAAGGAAGGCTTTACAGTTCTGCCCTATACATCTGATGATATTGTGGTTGCAAAAAGGCTTATGGATGCTGGAGCCAGCGCTATTATGCCTCTGGGAGCGCCGATTGGGAGTGGCATGGGAATTCAGAATGCAGCAAACATTCAAATCCTGCGTGAAATGATTACAGAGGTCCCGCTGATTTTAGATGCGGGCGTGGGAACTGCCTCCGATGCGGCAATTGCCATGGAACTGGGAGCAGATGCGGTGCTGATGAACTCAGGCATTGCTCATGCCGAAGACCCGGTCTTGATGGCAGAAGCCATGAGGCACGCGGTTATTGCTGGCCGGTCAGCTTACCTGGCAGGCAGAATGCCAAGAAAACTTTATGCTACCGCCAGTTCTCCTATACAAGGAGTCGTGCGCTGATTCATTCAGCGCACGATAATCTCTTCCAAATAATTACCGAGTGGTATCAATAGCCACGCCCACCGGCTGTCCGGCAACAGTCAGAGTGGTACTGGCTCCGCTAATAGTTCGCGTAGGAGCCAGATTCCCTGTGGCCGTGCTGAGATTGCCATAAATCGCGATTCTCGCAGCTCCGGGATCAGCATTATATAAAGTCCCATTTCCTGTTTTATCCACCACAATTTGGTCTGGAACGTTTAAGCCTGTGCTGGCTCCTGAAATCTGTGCAGAAGGCGCAATATTTCCCGTGGCGGTAGCCGCATTATTGAAAATGGTGATGCTGGCCGGCGAAACATTGCTCACAACCAGCCTGCCCAATCCATCCAATTGCACGCTGCTGGGGGCGCCTAGATTAGTGGCGGCTCCCTGAATCGTCCGTGGCGCCGTGACTGTGCTGTCAAGCGTACTGGCATTGTCAAATACGGCTATGGCGTTATTATCGTGATCTGCTGCATATAGCCGGTTGTTCGCAGAATCAATAAATATGGCAGAAACCCTGAATCCCGGACTGATGTCATGGAGTGGAGCGACATTACCATTAGCAGTGGAGGCTGAACTGAAAACGAAGATATCTACGTCGTCGGCAACATAGAGCAAGTCGCGAGTGGTGTCCACGGCTACGTCTGTTGGAGAAAACAGGTTTGTCAGGTTCCCGGTAATGGTTCGGCTAGGTGCCACGTTGCCGGTTTTCGTGCTGATGTTATCGAATATAAGAATGGAAAAATTTCCATTATTCGCCACGTAGAGGCGGTCTGCCGTTGTATCCAGCGTCATAAAAGCAGGCGCGCTCAGCGTGGTTGCAGCTCCAACGATAGTTGCTGCAGGTGCCACATTTCCACTGGTTGTCAGTGCATTGTCAAAACGCAGAATGGAATTATTATTCGCGTTGGAAACATACAGTTTCCCGTTGGCAACGGGCGTGGGAGTAGGCGTGGGCGACGTTGTTGGTGTCGGAGTGGGTGTTGGCGTTGTGCCCGGAACAATATCGCCCGGCAATCTGCGGGGTGATATGACACATCCGACTAAAACCATTGTGACCAGGGCGGCCGCAAAAATCCGTCCCAGCCAGAGGCTGCGCTGTATTTTGAATTCCCGGAACATTCTTCGCCCATCATAACCCGGGTTGCTGAAATTTGAATGAGCTAATCTGACTTAGCACGGCACACTAAAGTAACTTACTTAGATTTCCCAAAAAATAGCTTGAAATAGACAAGGCGGTCAGAGAGACCGCCTTCTTTGCGCTTTCAAGTGATGATCCAAATACTAGGATTTCGGTTCTTTCGTCATTTCCACTTTATCGACATGGAGCGTTCCATTGTCCAGCTTGCCGGTAACGGTCACATGATGTCCCTCATGCCCTTTCAGCGCATCCGGGTTATCGACGTTTACAATGTTCTTGTCTTTATCGGAGACAACTACCAGCTTGGCTCCATTCCCTACACACTTTTTTGTGCAGTCAGCATTTTGTGCGTCTTTTGCGCCGCATTTATCGTTGCTCACCCAGCCGCTTACCTTGGTGGTTTTAGCATCTTTTGCGAATGATCCGGTGGCTACAAATGCAAGCGCCAATACGACCAACAGGAGTTTCTTCATTTTCAGCTTCTCCTCAAATTTGGAATGCAGGCTACAGCCGTGCCGCACACCATTGTAAGATATAGAACGATCTTCTCTGAAGTTACTACGAGCTATTTCTTAAGAGAGGAAGGAGCCGCAGGAGTGGCTGGCAGCGTATAAATCACTTCGCCGGGTTTAGCATAGCGGAGCCTCTCACGCGCTTCTTTTTCAATGGTTTTGGGGTCGCTCTTTAGAGCTTTAATTCCTTGTTCCATGTCTGCATTCTGCTGCTGCAAAGACTTGATCTGGCGGTCCAGTTCCTGCGATTCATGACGCTTTTGTTCGTAAACCAAGAGGCCGTTATGTGTGCTGAAAATCACGTTGTAGCCAAGCACACAAAGCAGTATGACTATGCCCACCGTGGCCAGTTTGCGCCGCATCTGAAAAAACCAATTTTTCCCGCTCTGAATCAATTCTGACATCCCACCTTTATTGAGCGATCCAATCTTTAGCCACTGCCGCCAATTTCTTTAAATCAGTTTCTGACTTTGCCTCAGAGTAAATTCTAACGGCTGGCTCCGTGCCAGACAGGCGATAACAAACCCATGAACCATCATCCAGAATCAGCTTGAGACCGTCCGTCCGAACCACCTCTTTTACCTTTCGACCAGCAAAGTCCTTTGGATCACTCTTTACTTTACTAGTGAACTGCGCTTTCATCTCCGGCGTCAAGCGGAAGTTTTCGCGTTGCGGATAAAAGGAACCAACTTTGTTAAATAAATTTTTTACCTGCGCTCCAATAGGTTGATTGCGGCGAGCAACAGCTTCACAACAGAGCAGCCCGGCAATCACCCCGTCTTTTTCCGGAACGTGATAACGAATGGAAAGGCCGGCGCTCTCTTCTCCACCAATGGCGATTTTGTCCTGCTTGATCAGCTCGCCGAT
>DASRCD010000037.1:0-3527 GCA_035653315.1 Candidatus Angelobacter sp. | reverse complement strand
AAACCACGCCAGCGCTGCGGCGGTCAGTAATAAGCCGGTTGAGATCAATCCGGAGGTGTGCAGGCCGGGAATAATTCTGTCGCGGGTATGGCCGAGGAGAGCGCCGAAGATAGCCACGCCGATGGCTCCTCCAGTCTGCCGGGCAGTATTTAGCACGGCTGAAGCGGTGCCGGAGCGTTCGCGCGGAACAATGGTGAGAATCGAGGTAGTCATGGCAGGAACAGCCAGGCCCATGCCGCCGGGGATAAGAACAAAGGCCGCCATCATGCTGGCCATTGAGGTGGATTCATTGAGACGCAGAAGAAAAGCATAACCAACCATTCCAATCAGAGCGCCAAGAATCATGGGAAAGCGGGAACTGGTGCGTGCGGTAAGCCATCCGGTAATCACGTTAGAGACGATGAAAGTTGCGGTCAGCGGCAAAAAAGCAACGCTGGTGCGGAGCACGGAAAATCCGCGTGCCTGCTGCAGGTAAAGGCTGATCACAAAAATGGAACCGTAATAGGTAAGGTTGACAAGGATTCCAAAGATAACGGCGGGGCTGAATCCGGGCAGGCTGAAGAATTGCAGCGGCAGCATGGGAGTGGCAGCACGATATTCAACACGAACAAACATTCCAGCAGCCAGTGCTCCCAATAAAAAGCCTGCAAGGACGATTGGGTGAGTCAGGCTGCGATGTCCGCCTTCAATGATGGCGCCCACGATTCCAGTCAGCGCGAGCACAGCAAGTATCTGGCCGGGCAGATCCAACTGGTGAAATTCACGCTGGCCTGAGGAGTTGGTATCAGGACCATAGCGTGGGTCGAGAGGAACAAATTTCAGCACCAGTAGAATCGCCACCCCGCACAGCATGATGTTCACCAGAAAGATGCTGCGCCATCCGAAAGCAGCAAGAAGAAATCCGCCCGCAACAGGACCTGCGGCAATGGAAACGCCGCCGGCGGCAGTCCAGAGAGCAACCAAACGCGAACGCAGGGCAAGGTCATCCTGCGAACAATGATTGAGTATGGAGAGCGAGGTTGGGACCAGCAGCGCAGCGCCTGCGCCTTGCACGGCGCGCGCGGTGATGAGAATGCCGATGGCAGGCGCAAGGCCGCAAATTACTGAAGCTACAGTAAAGAGCACGAAGCCAAAAAGAAAAGCGCGGCGCGATCCGAAGCGGTCACCAATGACTCCCGCGGAAATGAGCAGTGCGGCAAAGCTTAAGGTGTATGCGTCCACCACCCATTGCAGGCCGGCCACACCGGCGTGGAGTGCCGAACCGATCTGCGGCAGTGCGACATTGACGATTGTGACATCCAGTTGCACCACCACAAAGCCAAAGCTGGTGGCAACCAGCAGCCACAGAAGTGCGCCGCGAAGCTGAGTCTGTTGATTCTCCTGAGCCTGATTAATGGATCCTGTATTCATGAAACCAGTTTGCCGGGGTATTACCGGAAATGTTTCAGCCATAGATGAAATATTGAGCAGTCATAACATTTCACTCCACGGTGAAATATTCCCGCCCGGCAAACAACTAGAATAACAAGCAGGCTGGGTTCACAGCAGTGAGGTGCCGCGATGAAGGAAAACATGCAATTTCAAGTCTGGGATCATTGTTGGCTGATCCGGGGCGAATCGCAATACTGCTGGCGCTGCTGGAAGGCCGAGCCTTGCCGGCGGGAGAACTGGCGCGGGCAGCCAATGTGTCTGCGCAGAGCGCAAGCGGACACTTGGCCAAGTTGAGCAGGGGCGGATTGATCACCGTGCAGCGCGATGGCCGCTGCCGCTATTACAAGCTTGCCGGGCAGCGGGTGGCCAATGCACTGGAAGCCCTGGGAGCGATTTCAACCGTGCGTCCTGCAAGCGAATACATTGCCTCCAAAGCAGACAAAACATTGTTGCTGGCGCGCAGTTGCTATGACCATCTTGCCGGGCGCATTGGCGTGGGACTGACGGAAGCCATGCAGAAGCAGCGTGTAATTATGACGGAAGGAGAGCGCGATTTCCGGGTAACGGCACGCGGCGCGGAATGGCTGGCAGAATTGGGAATCGTGATGGAAGAATTGCGGCAAAACAAGCGCAATCTGGCGCGACGCTGCCTGGATTGGACAGAGCGGCGTCCGCATATTGGCGGTGCTTTGGGGGCAGCGCTGATGCGGCAGTTTCTTGCCGAAGGATGGTTGGCGCGAAGCAAAGGCTCGCGTGCGTTGCGCGTAACACAAAAGGGGCAAAAAGGATTTATCGGGTTAGGCGTGGCGCAAGAAGCAACAGCAGGCATTTGAAGAGTGTTGCATATGAACTGTAGATATGACATCCCAAGGGAATTAGAATCAAGAAGAGATGAATACGGCTGCGCAATCTGCGGGAGTCCTGAGCTTTGAAGAAGCGTATGAGGTGGTGCGTGAACGCTGCAGGCTGATACTTGCCGAAGGAAAGTTCCACAAGGAAGAAGTTTCATTGCTGCAAGGGTGGAACCGGGTACTGGCTGGGCCGGTGCTGGCAGACCGTGATCTTCCGCCCTTTCCGCGAGCCACGCGTGACGGGTTTGCGGTGCGCGCCCAAGATTTGCAGAATGGTTTGACTACGTTGCGCGTTGTAGGTCAGGTGCGCGCTGGTGATAACTATGATTTGCCGGTGGCATCCGGTGAAGCAGTGGAGATTATGACCGGAGCGGCTGTCCCGCAAGGCGCGGATGCCGTGGTGATGGTGGAATATACAGAGCGCAAAATTGTGGAGCTGAATCGCGCAGGACACGAAACCGCACAAGACGCACCCGAGAGCGAGAGATCTGATCACATTTTAGATATCGGAAGTAATGAGCCCCAAAAGCATCAGAAGCCGGATAGCGAGGAGCTGGTTGAAATCAAAAGGAGCGTCAGCGTTGGAGAAAATATAGTTCCTGCCGGCGCTGAGGCGAAAGCAGGGCAGGAACTGCTACCGCGCAGCACGCGGCTGGGAGTAGCGCAGCTTGCATTGGCTGCTGCCGCAGGAAAAGCCAGTGTAAGCGTGTATCGCAAGCCGCGCGTGGCTATCCTTTCAACCGGAGATGAATTGGTTGAAGTTGCGGAAAAGCCAGGAGCGAACCAGATTCGCAACAGCAACAGCTATTCGCTGGCAGCGGCGGTTGCCGAATATGGCGGAGAGCCAATTCAGCTGCCCATCGCGCCAGATGAGGAGAGCAAGCTGACGGAGTTGATTCAGGAAGGACCGAAGGCGGACATGCTGGTGCTTTCTGGCGGCGTCTCCATGGGGAAGTTTGATCTGGTGGAGATGGTGCTCAAGAAGCTGGGAGCGGAATTTTTCTTTACCGGAGCAATGATTCAGCCGGGGAAGCCGGTAGTTTTTGGAACTTGCGGCGGAACACCGTTTTTTGGATTGCCAGGGAACCCGGTTTCTGTGATGGTGACGTTTGAATTGTTTGCGCGGCAGATATTGCAGGCGCTGGGCGGAGCAGAACCATCTCGACTAAAAACTGCGAAGGCCCGGTTGAAAAAAGAGGTTAAAACCAGGACGGGATTGACGCGTTTTTTACCGGCCTTGCTGGA
>DASRCD010000036.1:0-2953 GCA_035653315.1 Candidatus Angelobacter sp. | reverse complement strand
GCAACGTACTCTGGAGGAAGCAAAAGGACCTGCTCCCGATGAGCGCGCTTCTTCATTCGCCACCATGCTGGCAAAGCAGGAAACCGTGGCGATTGCGCCTGAGCCAAGAGTTGAGATTGCCCCTGATACACATGAGATTGTCTCTGAGGCAGAGGATACAGAACCAAGCAGCATTCCAGTTTCTCTTAAAGGGGCCGCAGCGGCTCCAACCAGGGAAAAAGCATCGTCAAGTCATCTGCCTGAGATTGATCCTTCTGATGTCATCTCGCGTCCCGCGCAAAGCTCTGCGGCGGGAACTGCGGAGGAAGAATCCGGAGAAGAAAGCTATCTTGGACGTTGTGTGGTAGATATTGCCGAGCAGTTGAAGGATGTGCCGCCTAAAAATTCTCCGGCGGTTTCCGCGATTGTGCTGGGCGGATGCAAACTGCTGATTGCCACCTGGGAAGCCCATGCATTTGCTGAAGACAATGAGACAGCCAAAGCATTGCAGCGGACCGTGGCGGCCCGCACCATCCTGCATGTCTGCATGGAGCGCCACAAAAAGAATGAGCCTACTGACCTGGCTGCCGCGCTGGAGATTGCCCGGGGCAGGGTGGAAGAGATGAAAGTCCACGTTGAAGCTGCCAAAGAAGCCAAGAACATTGATGCTGCCGTAAACTTGGCGGCGACTAGTAAACGCCTGCTGTCCCTGATTGCAGAAGGTGAAAAGCTGCCAGGCATTGCGGTAGTTTAAAAGCTGCCTTCGCTGCGCATTAGCAAACTCCAATCATCCTCGCGCGGAGATAGTGACAAAACCATCAGGGCTGGGAAACAGCAGAGATGCTGTCCTGTTTTCGTAATAAACAGTTCCTATTCGCCGGGTCTATCAGGTCTGGACTAACATCTTGGGCTGACACGAACGTGTTCTGAAAGGCAGTGTCAGTATGCCCGACCAAAACATCAGCCTCCGTTTTAGTTTTGCCGCAGATGCTCAGGGATGGATTGCAGGCTTTGCCGACTATCCTGTTGGCCAAGAGGAATTCTTCGAACTCAAATCCGGCATAGAGCCCATGCCGCCCGACTTGAAACTTTCCGGAAATGGCTTCATGCTGCACGGCAATAATCATTCTGATGATCTGTTCATGTTCCTGAAGCGGCGGTTAGGACGAGCCGAGGGCCTTGTTCCTGGCGCCGAATATCGCTTCCGCTTCCTCCTGGTGTTTGCCTCGGACGCGCCTTCGGGCGCGGTCGGCATCGGCGGCGCTCCGGGGGAATCGGTCTTTCTCAAAGCTGGTGCTTCCACCATCGAGCCCAGCCCCGTGCCAGTGAATGATTTTTATGTCATGAATGTGGACAAGGGTAACCAGGCACAGGGCGGCCCGGCGGCCTCCACCGCTGGCAACATAGCCAATGGACGTTCAGCCGACGAGCCCCCGCGCTACGTGCTGTTGCGCAGGGAGCACGAGCATCCTTTCAACATCCGCACAGACGAACGAGGAGAGCTTTGGCTATTGATCGGCACCGACTCCGGTTTCGAAGGCCCTACCAGATTGTATTACCGGGAATTTTTGGTGGACATAGTGCAGGTGAAGTAGTAAATGGAACCGCGCCTTGCTCCAGGGCTGGTCAGATCCGGTGTTCTGGCCAAGACTGCGCTGTAAGCGTCCGATTAATGATCTTTTGAGAAATCGTCTCACAATGAGATGAACCTGCAGGTTCATCTCCACCAAGGCCAGTGAGCCCTTTTTGGCTATAAGCTAAAAACATAGCATCTTCAACAACTTACCTGACTAGCTTATCTTCCTTCTCAGGGCCGAACTTGGCTGCCCAATTGCAATATCTTTTACGGATGTCTATGGCTAGGGGTCTGCTCTTTTGACCAAGATTTTGATTGTCGATGATTCGCCGGCTGAAGTGAAGCTGATGCAATCCGTTCTGGACCGGGCTGGGTTCATGTCGGTCGCCGTCCACGACCCTACACGGTTGGAACAGATGATTGATATGGAACGTCCCAACCTGATCCTGCTGGACGTGGTGATGCCGCAGCGCAATGGCTTCCAGGCCTGCCGCGAACTTAAGGGCAACGCAGTTTATGCCGGCATTCCCGTAGTCATGGTGAGCTCCAAAAATACTGAGAGTGACAAATTCTGGGCCAAGCAGCAGGGCGCGGACGGCTATGTGGTGAAACCATTTTCGAATGATGAATTGTTGGGGACGGTAAGAAGTTTGGTGGGACGTTGAGAGCTTAGCAGGGAATAGGGACCCCTCACACGCGACAAACGCGCGTTCGGGATTGCAAATAAATGGCAGAAGAGCAAATCCAACTCGAACCATTATCGCCGGAAGCGGAGCAGCTTGAGCTGTTGCCGCAGGTGGAACCGCTGCGGCAATACTGCATCTTCCGTGCTGGACGCGAGCGTTTCTGTTTTTCCGTGCTGGACGTGGAAGAAGTTGTGGAATGGTCAAACCTGACCCGCGTGCCGCTTGCGCCCGCATTCCTGATGGGGATTTTCAATCTGCGTGGCTCCATTGTGCCGGTGGTGGACATTGCCGTAACGGAAGGCCGCCGCGCTGACTTCCAGCCCAAGCATGTGGTTGTGGCAAGCCTAAAAGGCGAAGGCGACCAGGATGATTTGCGTATAGGGATTGCCGCCGACGAAGTGATTGGCACATACAGCACCTCTGAGCCGCTGCTGGTGGATGAAGCGCCTCGCGAGGTTCCGCACTGCTGCGGCATGTTGCGGCATGATGGGCGGCTAGCATTGGCCCTGAATTTGAAGAAGCTGACGGAGACATTTCCCGTCCCAGTGATTTGAAGTATAGGTTTTTGAAAACTCCGTGGCGGTTTGGAGCGGAGCGACAGGATTAGACAGTAGAAACAAATGCAGGTGAGGTCGACTAGCGCACCGAGCCTGCTGAACGAGCGCAGGACAGATCAAGTTTTTGAAGGCTCTGTGGCGGTTTGGAGCGGAGC
>DASRCD010000035.1:0-2842 GCA_035653315.1 Candidatus Angelobacter sp. | reverse complement strand
TATGATCTGGCGCTGGCCACGCGCATGGCGGAGGTGGCTGAGCTTTACAACCTGGACATCCTGCACGTGCATTACGCAATTCCACATTCAGTAAGCGCGCTGCTGGCCCGCCAGATGCTCGCCGCGCAGCACAACGGTAAAGCGCGCCGTCTGCCTTTTGTTACCACTCTTCACGGAACAGACATCACCATTGTTGGCGCAGACCGCTCCTATCTTCCCGTGACACGCTATTCCATTGAGGAAAGCGATGGCGTTACCGCGATCTCAGAATATCTGAAACAGCGGACACTTCAGGAATTTGAGATTCGCAACCATATAGAAGTGATCTACAACTTTGTAAATTGTGATCTCTACAAACGCGATCCAAAAATCGCCGAGCACAGGGGAGAGTTTGCCGACAAAGATGAGCGCATCCTGGTGCACGTTTCCAACTTTCGTCCGGTAAAACGCATTTGCGACGTGATTGAAATTTTTGATCGCGTGCAGAAGAAGGTGCCTTCGCGCCTGTTGCTGATGGGCGATGGGCCGGACCGTTCGCGCGCTGAGTGGCTGGTCCACCAGAAAGGCCTGCGCAAGAAAGTGGAGTTCATGGGAAAACTGGACCGTGTTTACGAAAAGTTTTCCATTGCAGACCTGATGCTGATGCCCAGTGAAATGGAGTCTTTTGGCCTGGCCGCGCTGGAAGGCATGGCATGCGAAGTGCCCGCTGTTGCAACCGCAGTGGGTGGGGTTCCAGAAGTCATTGAGCACGGACGCAGCGGCTTTCTTGCTCCTGTGGGAGACGTGGAGATGATGGCCAAATGCGCGATTGAAGTGCTTTCTGACGAGACGCGCCTGCGCGAAATGGGCAAAGCGGCGCGCTGGGAAGCCCAAACGCGGTTCTGCTCCACCAGGATCATTCCTGAATACGAGAAATTTTATGAGCGCGTGCTGGAGCGCGCCGCATAAATGGATGAAGCGGCGGATTCGCCGGGCAATTCATTCTGAAGCACCGGCACTTCTAGCACCACCAACGTTCCATGCCCATCGCGGCTTTGGACGGTCATCTTCCCTGCATCGCCAAAGAGAACATGCAGGCGTTCAGCAACGTTCAACATGCCAATGCCGCGCCCTGTGCCCATCTGCTCCGCGGCCACGGCAGGCGGAGTGCTCATGCCCACGCCATCATCTTCCACCTGAATGATCAATGTGCCTTCCTGCAGGCGGCTACGCAGCGTAATGCTGCCGCCATCAATTTTTGGGGCCAGCCCATGCTTGATGCTGTTTTCCACCAGAGGCTGCAGGAGAATGGCAGGGATCACAATGTCCAGCGTGTCCGGGTCAAGGTGTTTATAGACGCGTAGCTTGTCACGCCCAAAGCGGACGACTTCAATATCAAGATAGTCGTCTACAAATTCAATTTCCTCGCGCAACTGCACAAAGCCATCATGCTTGCCCAATAATCGGCGCAGAATTTTTGACAGCTTTACAATCAGCTCGCGCGCGCGGTCAGGATCAAAACGCACGAGTGAGGAAATGGAATTCAAGGTATTGAAGAGAAAATGAGGATTGATCTGACGCTGTAAGGCATCCAGACGCGCTTCCAGCAGCAGACGCGCCTGCTCTTCCAGCTTCATCTCAATACGCGTGAGGTTCCATATTTTAATGGGAATGGCAATCGAGGCCACGGTGGTAGCAAATACCGCGAGCAGCGCCACAGGAGTATTGAGATAAAGCACCCAGAGCCATTTGGGCGCGGCATATTGCAGTTCTAATCGTGCGGCCTGCAAAGCAATGATCATTAAAAAGAAAGCGGTTTGCCAGTCAATACGCGGCTGAGTCAGATTGCGCTTTACCCAGCGATACACGCTTAAATCAATAAACGGAGAAAAGGTCCAAATCTCTTCCTCATTGCGGCAAAAATGGCGCAACGATCCGGCAAGGAAACCTGCCCCGGCATTCACCGGCAGCGTAAGCCATTCATGATGGAAGAGCGCTGGCAACGCCATGATTGCGCCACCCAGAGTTCCGGCCACGCGCCCACCGAGAACACCTACCAGGATGGCCGCTTCAAATCCCAGATCGGCACACTGAAAATTTTTAACTCGGAAACGGAAATAAACTCCCAACGCGAACGGGATACAGGTAAAGAGCACAAACAGAATATTGCGTTCGCGCGAGCGGCGGCGGGCAAAGAGCAGCTTCTTGAATTCATAGGAACGCCCAAGCGCGCTGGCCACGGCCGTGGCCACGCCTAGCTTGAGAAGAAGCTGAATAAGGAGAAACTCTAAATCCACAACGCTATTCTTTCACAGATGAGGCGCGTTGGACGCTGCCTTCCTGCTGCCATCGGCCGGGCGAACAAGAGGCAAGATCAAAGGGAGCAGGCCTGCCCATTACCAAAGCAGACATAATCGCTGCCGTGACCGGCGCGAGAAGAATGCCATTGCGGAAGTGTCCAGTGGCAAGAAAAACTCCCGGTATCTCCGCAGCGCCGAGAATTGGCAGATCGTCCGGCGTTCCAGGGCGCAATCCAGCCCAGCTCTCAATGATCTGCGCCGAAGCAAGACCGGGGATGTATTTAGCAGCGAGATTCAGCAGATTTTGAATTACGGTTGGCTCCACAGTTTTGTCAAAGCCCGCATCTTCCACGGTCGCCCCAATCAGAATTTTGCCGGAACTGCGAGGCACAATGTAAACCTCCGGAGCACGCACCACATGATTTAGTACGGCTTGCGCAGGCTGCACATAAAGCATTTGCCCTTTTCGTGGACGCACCGGCGCGCCCGCCCAGGATCCCTGACAATTCACTGCTTTATGCGCCACGAGCCGTTCTTTATTCGGAGCCGCATTAGTGACCGCC
>DASRCD010000034.1:0-4069 GCA_035653315.1 Candidatus Angelobacter sp. | reverse complement strand
CCCTGCAATTCAGGGATATTCATTCGAGCTTGCCCCCTGGTCCTGCGTAAATAAGTGTTTGCGATACGTGACAAACGTCACAGCATTTCTTCAAAGAGACTTGGTAAACATGCATTCATAAGAAAATTTTATGAACCTGGATGATTTATCGCAGTTGATATTGCCGTCAATACTAACTGACTAAATCAGGAGCGATTTATGAACAACAGGATTAAAGATGTTTATCTGGGCCTGGGGCATGTGTTGAACAATCCAAAAGTCTTTGGATTGGGTGAGCGGGCTCCCAAAATTCTTGAGGAAGCACTAAGCAGGATGCAGCAGGAATTATTTGAGGAGTTAAAAGAACAACTGCATGAAGACGACTCTCTCTCGCTTGAGTTATCACAGGATGCGGACTGTAGCAGGGCCCCATTTGTGACTTCTACCTCGTTTACCTTGAAGAGAGAAGGCAACTAAGTTGCCCGCAACAGCGCAGCTCGAAAGAGAAACGCTCAACTGATTGCTTTTCAGCAAGCAAATTTTCAGCAAGCAAGAGAGGAGAATTTTATGAGCGCAGCAACACATTGTGAACTTCCACAACTTCCCGCAATTTCTGCCGCACAGAAGAGGATTGCGACTTCAACTGGCACGCTGTGGGAAGGATTAAGTATCTGGCTGACGCACGGTCTGCAAGGCGTGGAGACAACGATTGAACGCCGCATTGAGGGCGCCGGCTGGATGGTGGAATGCTCGGCTTTTCCGCTGGAAAGCGTGACCGTCCATTCAACCGCGAACAATGTCCAAGTTGTTTCAATATCGGTCCGCGTGAATGGGGCCATTAAGCAGTTTGATGTTACTGCTCCAGACATGCTTTGCGTCCGAAGAAATGCATCTGGATGGCCGGTTCGGGTAGAACTGGGCAATGCAAAAAGTGATCTGGTTCTCCTGTTCTCAGGAAAAAAAGAACCAGCGGCATGGGCGACTGGAAACTCCTGGGGCGAATGATTGAATGCCCGGGATGATGTGATGCATATCACGGTTTCAGGCTGGTTCCAGAATTTAGTGTCAGAGCATGGAGGTTTTATGGCTACGCTTGCGACTCCCGTTTGTACTGCTTCCGCATTGAGCATTAAAAATATTTTATTCGCAACTGATTTTTCTGAATCCTCAATGAGGGCCTTTCCTTATGCTGCGGCATTGGCAAAGAAATTCGGTGCATCCATCCTTGCATGTAATGTTATTACCCCGAGTTCATTGGTTTCGGCGGCTCCCATGGCCGCCCCCTATCTTTATGAAGCCGAGTATAACGCGGCAGTAAAAGAGCTGGATAAAATCATGGCTTCGCCTGACCTGAGAGGCCTCAAGGTCAAAACAGCGGTTTCTTCAGGCATCCTAGGAGACGCGATTCTTGAGCAAATCAAACTCAATAACATTGATTTAATTGTAGCCGGCACTCACGGACGTACCGGTTTCCGCCGTTTCTTTTTAGGATCAGCCGTGGAAACGATTTGCCGTGTAGCGCCTTGTCCGGTCCTGACTATCTGCCCGGAAAGCCCGAGTGTGCAGACAGAATTTAAGCACATCCTGTTTCCGACGGATCTTTCTGAAGAGAGCATGCGCGTCCTCCCGCTGGTGCTTCGCCTGGCTGAAGCATATAAATCCAGGGTGACAGTGCTCCATGTGTTACCGGAGGAACTGGCCGCCAATCCCGATGCAAGGCAGCTTGCCGCCCCTGCTTATGCTGACAGAATGAGCGCGTGTGAGAAAGAATTTGCTTCGTTCAACCCGGAATTCGTTGTGAAGTCCGGACAAACTGTAGAGACGATTTTACAGATCGCACGTGAGAAGAATGCTGATTTAATCGCCCTGGGCATTCGTGGGTCATTTCTTCCCGGTTTCCAGCCTCATGCAAGCGTTGTTTACCAGGTGATGGCCACATCGCATTGCCCGGTTGTTACTTGTCGTTAGAATAATCTGTCCGTCCCTAAGAAAGGCCTGCGATGTTTTGCAGGCCTTTGTTTGAGTAGAGTTTTTCGACTTATTGCTTTAATCCATACACATTAAGTTCTCCATGTGGTGAGGCCGCAGTTAATGGATCATGGGCGGTGGTGATGAAGACCTTGCCATTCGCCACAATGGGCGAAGTAAATTTAATGCCAAAGCCAGGGATGTCCGCCCCGTTCTGCGCGCTTGAGTAAAGCAGATGACTTATGTTGGTGGCATCGTAGGCGCGCAGTACGGCTGGAGCAGGAGTGGAAGCCACGGGATCTTGAATCGGTTTGCCATGATCGAGCACCCACACAATTCCGTTATCATTGCCATTCGATGAAACAAAGGGTGTTGTTCCGTAGCTGAAGGCGGAGATTGCTTCCGCTGTAACGCCGCTCTGCGTGAGCTGTCCGGAATTATATTGGAATGCCTTCACCGGTCCCGGATCATTGCCTACAAACAGCGTGCCGTTGAACCATGCTCCAGTACTATAAAAACTGCTTGTACCGGCCTGACCTGTAACCGTTTTGCCATGATTGTCCACGCAGCTTTGTGTGGAACTGCCCGGACCGAAGAAAAGCGTTTGCACTGCACCGGCATCGTTGGGCTGTAGCTGGCCAAGATTTGCGGTGTTGAGCAAGTACATCTTTCCCGCTTTACTCCCGGCTGCTAGCTGCGATTGCCCCGGAATGAGCATGACGCCGCCTGCAGACATATCCAGATCGCGGCACTGCAGAAAAGCCCAATCGGCTGGTGTGAAATGATCAATCACATTCAGATGCGAATCGAGCTTCAGAACCGAATTCGCCCACTCAGTTGTGCCGTCAAAAGGTCCATTGCCGGTTGTAATGTAAACGTTTCCGGCATCATCAGCGGCAGGTCCGCCTCCGCCCATCCATACGCCGCCTGCTCCGCCAAATTCGCCATAGCCATCCTCATTCGGACTCATATTCAGCACGGCAATCTGCTTGAGAGTTGCCGCGTCATAGGAAAGCAGCCAGCCATTAGGGCATGCAGAGAAACCGATGAACAGCGTGCCTTTTGAAAGCAAAAGCGCTGCGCGCTGGATGCAGGCCACTGTCAGGTTGATTACTCCATTCACTGATTCCGCGTTGGTGCCCGGAGTGGAAGCATGGATCACTACCGGACTGCCTGCTCTTTCATTACCCGTAGTGATGTCAAGAGCATGAAGCCGGAAGAATGGAGTTCCGGTGGATTTCTGGGCTGTAACCACATACATGGTATTTGACGCAGGATCAATGACCGGCGTGGAAGTTGAACCGTGAAAGGGAAGCGGATTGCCTCCGCTCTGCGGCGTCTCACCATTTTGCAACAGGGAAGTCTTCCAGAGTGGATTGCCACCGCCGAAGTTGTCCGCGTCAAAGGCGTACACACTGGCCATCTCTGTTGCCACGAAAACTACATTACGCGTTGCGCCATTCACATTCAGGTTTGAAATGTATAGCGGCTGTGCATAAGCGTAACCATCCACTTCATAGGAGAAAAGTTTTCCAAAACTTGCCGCGCTCACATTGGCCGGTGTGAGCTGTGTTTCCTGATTGTTCAATCCTGTCCGGGCATTATTCATATGCCAGGTGGGCACATTCACGGAACTTGGCGCCGGAGTTGGAGTTGGGGTTGGCGTTGCCGCTGTAGGTGTTGGCGTTGGTGTTGCAGCGGGTGGGGTGCTGGCTGGTGACGGGGTTGGTTGCGGATTGGATGAAGCGCCAACGCTTCCGCAGCCGGCGATTACAAGAATCGCAACTGCTGATGCAATGACGGTTGGAATTTTAAAGCGGCTTGCTAAAGCAAATAGGGCTGTAACTTTTTTGTTTAAACAAACACTGGCACTGCATTGCATGACGAGTGGCTCATCCTCAAACGAAAGCGCCGGGGGAACGGCGAACAGCTTCCGCTTCGTTTGGCACGCAACCATGAAGGGGGCAATCGTGGCGAGCTATGATCAAAAAAGATGCAGCAGCTCTGAGCAGAGATGCACCTGTAAAAAGGACTAGGTAGAGATTGTTCGCGTCGCGATAAATTAATATAGCTTTCACATTTGGATTTCATGAATGGCAAAAAAGAAAGGTGCGTCGCAATC
>DASRCD010000033.1:0-4544 GCA_035653315.1 Candidatus Angelobacter sp. | reverse complement strand
CGCAAAATCCCTGGGTGTAACACGGATGGCGGTATGGCTCATTGTTTGTTCCCCTTGGGCGTAGGCTCAGCCACAGGCTTTAAAGGCTCTGTAGCCGCAGGGGTAACGAAAGATGTGTCCGGAATCCTGACCCCTTCTCCTTCGGCTTGGTTCAGCTTGCCTCGGTCCGCCTCTGGAACGTCGCCCTCAGACGCGTTCTGACTCAGTTGCAGCGCGCGGATATAAGTCGCGATGGCCCAACGGTCCGCCGGCTTCACCTGCGCGGCATAGTCAGGCATTCCGCCAAAACCGTTGCCGATCACATCATAAAAATATCCGAGCGGGGCATTGCGAAGGCGCTGCTCATGGAAGGACGGAGGACGCTTAAAACCACGCTGCACAATCATGCCGTTGCCATCGCCCAGCATAGAGTGGCAGGGCGAGCAATAAATATTGTAGCGCTGCTGTCCGCGGGCCAATACATCTTTCAGGCTCATGTTCAATGAAGGCAGATCATTGCCATATACATTGCCATGCCGCCCTGAGAGATAGTAGCTGTTGGGATCAAGCTGTTCGCGGTCAATAACTTTGTTTTCCAGTTGCGGAACGGTGTCCTCAATGGGAAAGCGCGCCGAGCGATGATCAGGAAAGAACTCGCTGGACCGCAGCGGAATAAATTTGGGCTGGTTATGCATGTCCTGGCGGCAGCCGGCGAGAAGCGAAAGCGCCGCCACGGCCATCAGGGCCCATGCAACGCGGATTTGTGCCGGAGAATTAATACGGCACCTCCGTGATTTCTTCAGGCTTAAAGCTCTCAAGCAATTTTCTGGTGTCCGCTATGCTGAAACGCGGGTCCTGCGACTCAATGCAGAGGAAGAACCGATCGCGGCTGGCGCGGACAAAATTGGGCGAATTAAATACCGGATGATAGGGCTGCGGCAGTCCATTCAAGGCAAGCATCCCGAACACGGCGGCCAAACAGGCGCCAAGCACCGCGCATTCAAACGTAACCGGGATAAACGCGGGCCAGGAATGAAACGGCTTGCCGCCTGCATTCACAGGATAGTTCACCGCGGAAACCCAGTATTCCAGCGAATAACCGCCAATCATCCCCAGCATGGCGCCGATCAACACAATCAGAGAAACGCGGTTATGATGAGAGCCAATGGCTTCCGCCGCCTCTTCCAGAGGATAAGGAGTGTAGGCGTCCATCTTGCGGTAGCCGGCAGCATAAGCGCCTTTGGCCGCCTCCACCAGCTCGGTCGGCGTTTCAAATTCCGCCATCAATCCGTAAATAGGTGCAGCTGTCATTATTCTTTCACCTTGGACTGCGGAATAAGGTTCCGCATTTCAAAGATGGAAATGGCCGGCATGAGCCGGATAAAGATAAAGAAGAGCAAGGTAAAGAACCCCATGGTCCCGATGAAGATCATCATGTCCCATTTGGTGAACCAGTACATACCCCAGGAACTCGGAAGGAAGTCACGTTGCAAGCTCATTACCACGATCACGAAGCGCTCCAGCCACATGCCGGTATTTACCACAATGGAAACCAGGAAAAGAATCCACGGCGTGGAGCGTACTTTATTAAACCAGAGTGATTGCGGAATGAGAATGTTACAGAGAATCAGCATGTAGTAGTAGAAGGAATACGGGCCATGCAGGCGATTGTTCACCATGGCCAATTCGTATTTCTCCTGGCTATACCAGCCCATAAACATTTCCATGGCGTAGGAATAAGCCACAATCATTCCCGTGGCCAGCATGACTTTTGCAGCATTTTGCAGATGGCGCAGGGTAATAAAGTCCTGCATGCCGTAGAGATAGCGGAACGGAATCGCCAGCATGAGCACCATGGCGAAGCCGGAATAAATGGCACCCGCAACGAAATATGGCGGAAAGAACGTGGTATGCCATCCAGGCACAACCGAGACTGCGAAATCCAGCGACACCACGCTATGCACGGAGAGGACCAGCGGCGTGCACAAACCAGCCAGGAGCATGTAGGCGGTTTCATAGCGGTTCCAGTGTTTTGCCGAACCGCGCCAGCCCATGGCCAGCATTCCATAAATGCGGCGCACAACCAGCGTTTTGGCCGAGTCGCGCAGTGTGGCAAAATCTGGAATCAGGCCGATGCCCCAGAAAAGGAACGATGCAGTAAAGTACGTGGAGACCGCGAACACGTCCCAGATCAACGGACTGCGGAACTGCGGCCACACACCCATGGTGAGCGGAATGGGGAACAGCCAGTAAGCCGCCAGCCATGGACGCCCGGTGTGAATCAGCGGGAACAGACCAGCCTGCATGACAGCAAAGATCGTCATGGCTTCAGCAAAGCGGTTGATCGAGGTGCGCCATGTCTGCTTGAAGAGCAACAGGATGGCGGAGATCAACGTGCCGGCGTGGCCAATACCGATCCACCAGACAAAGTTCACAATGGCAAAGCCCCAGCCGATGGGAATGGTAATACCCCAGATGCCGACACCCTTGAAAAGCAGGTAGCCCACCGCGGACTGAAGCATGCCGAACAGGGCAAGCGACAGAAAAACAATCAGGACCCAGAAAATCGGCGTGTGCTTGGTAAGCACAATGCCGGCGATACGATCCGTAATAGTGCCGAAGGTCTGGCCTGGGCCGATAATCGGCGGCCTTACACCCTTAGGCGGCAGAATGTCTGGTGCTGCCATCTCTTATGCCTTCTCCGTGCCAGACCCTAGTTTTGGGTTGGGGTTCCGCACCGCCGCCACATACGTGGTGCGCGGGCGTGTATTCAATTCCGCAAGCAGCGAATAATCACGCGGATTGCGCTTGCGATCTTTCAGCTTGGCTACCGCGCTATCCGGGTTATTAATATCGCCGAAGATAATTGCCTCAGTTGGACATGCCTGCTGGCAGGCGGTCAATACTTCGCCTTCACGAATGGCGCGGTCTTCTTTTTCCGCCGCGATGCGGGCCTGCGTAATGCGCTGCACGCAGTAGGTGCATTTTTCCATGACGCCGCGGCTGCGCACCGTAACATCAGGATTGCGGCCTAGCTTCAGGCTTGGCGTATCGTAGTCAGCGAACAGGAAGAAGTTAAAGCGACGGACCTTGTATGGGCAGTTGTTGGAGCAGTAGCGCGTGCCCACGCAGCGGTTGTACACCATGTCATTCAAGCCTTCGGTGGAATGCAGGGTGGCTCCCACCGGACAGACCGGCTCGCACGGAGCATTTTCACACTGCATACAGGGAACAGGCTGGAAATAAACATTGGGGTTCGCGGGATCGCCTTCATAATACGCATCAATGCGAATCCACTGCATCTCGCGGCCGCGCTGCACCTGCTCTTTGCCTACGACAGAAATATTATTTTCCGCCTGGCAGGCCACCGCACAAGATTGACAGCCAATGCAGGAATTCAGATCAATGGACATGCCCCAGGCATATTCTTTGTACCAATTTTTCTCGCGATAATTGGGATAGAGAGACTCCGGGCGGGCTTCTGACTGGTCCTGCGGCTCTTCCTTGGGATTTTCGTGGGCAAAATTCTTTTTCTGAATGAAATCTTCCAGCGTTGCGACCTTGACCGGCTCGCGCTCGTCCATGCTGAAATGGCCCTGCGTTACCGCAATGTCCCAATACCGGTTTGTGACTTCGATTTTGGCGCCAGAACCGATATATTGCGCAGTGCTGGGGCGCACCTTGCCTGCGTTATAGCCAGTGCCGGTGCCTACGCGCCCAGTCCGTTGCTGGCCATAGCCCAGGAACAGGGTAATGACGTTATCAGGATGCCCCGGCTGCGGCCAGTACGGCACTTCCACTTTCCTGCCCTGAAATTCAACTACCAGAATTCTCTGCGCGTCTGATTGGTGATCATTCTGGTCGCCGAGCTGATTCAGCTTCCACGCCGAAACCATCGCGGGGCTGACCATCCCCACGTTGTCCCAGGTGGTGCGGCTCAGCGGCTTGGGCGTTTCCTGCAACCACGCATTATTAATAAAGGTGCCGTCGTAAATCGTGGGATCGGGCCGGAATGAGATCTCAGTCGCATTCGGATCAACATTAGGCGCGGCAGGCAAGCCGGCAAGCTTCGCGGAAAGAGTGCGTGCAGGAGAAGCGCTGCCGTTCACAAAGCCATCATGCACTGAGGTGCGCCACCAACCCTCAAAATCCGGAGTTGCATGCTGCGTCTTCCAGTACGTCTGCACCAGATCATGCGACGATATACCCGGCTGGTCGGTAAAGATCGCCAGGATTTCATGCGGGCTCCTACCGTCATAAAGCGGCTGGATCATCGGCTGCATGATAGTGGCAGTGCCGTCATACGAACGAACATCGCTCCACGCCTCTAAGTAATGCGTGGCCGGCACATGCCAGTGCATCTTGTCAGTGGTTTCATTTTTGTAAATTGATGACTGGATGCGCAACGCAACTTTGTCGAGAGCGGCGTTAAAATCCAAATCCACCGGAGCGCTATAGACAGGGTTGCCGCCAAGAATAATCAGCGTGTCAACCTTGCCGGCGTTCATGTCGTCAATCAATTCACGAATTGACTGGCCGTGCTCCACCGCATCCGCTTCCACCGG
>DASRCD010000032.1:0-9450 GCA_035653315.1 Candidatus Angelobacter sp. | reverse complement strand
CCTTGCCATGTTCTATCAAGAAATATTCTTGATCAGAGTAGCTCACCCGAACTGGACTGACCGCTTAGTATGTGGGCCGCCAACAAAGCCGGTAATCGGAAATGAAACCGGCTCGGCTTTCCCGTCCGATGCGCCCATGGTCACAATGGAAGGCACAAAGTGCTCCTGGGTTGGCAGGGCAATTTTTACGGCAGGGGCTTTGGCGCGATAGTCGAGTAGAGCGTCAGCATCCTTGCGGGTGAAAACGCCTTCGGCCCAATGATCAAACTCATGCGCCCAGGCCGGTGGGTCCACAGGATGAAAGGAAAACAGCCGCAGATTATGGATCAGAAAACCGCTGCCAAAAATCAGATATCCCTCTTCACGCAGCGGAGTCAGCGCCTTACCCAGCTTAAACAGCGCCTGTGGCTCCATGGTGGGAATGGAAATCTGCAGCACTGGAAGGTCTGCCTGCGGATACATGGCCTTTAACGGAATGTATGCGCCGTGATCCAGGCCGCGGGAAGGATCGTCGGCCACACCGTGACTTTCGCGCAGCAGTTCGCGCACGCGTTGCGCCAGTTCAGGCGCTCCCGGCGCCGGATATTTTACGCGATAGTATTTTTCCGGGAATCCATAAAAGTCATATACCAGCGGAACGGTTGTAGTGGCGCCAAGTGTTACCGGGCGCTCTTCCCAATGCGCTGAAATCATCAGGATGCCGCGAGGTCGGGGCATGGAGTCTCCCCAAGCCTTGAGCTCAGCGGTCCAGATTTCATCGTCCAGTAGGAAAGGCGAGCCATGGGCCAGAAAAATTGCAGGCATGGTATTCATGCGCCATTGGATGATAGCCACGGTGGAATAGGTTCAAAGCTATTTCATGCCACATCAATCGGTGGGATGGGCCGCTTGAAAATGCTTCAGCACCGCTTCTGCCTGCGGCTTGGTCAGCACCGCGCTTAAGGCGGCCGCGTCGGCTTGCTGCACGGCACGAACGCTGCCAAAGTGCTGGAGAAGCCGCTGGCGCGTGCGCTCACCGACGCCGGGGATTTCCAGCAGTTCAGATTTGCGGTCACGCATCTGGCGGCGCTTGCGATGGAATGTAACGGCAAAACGGTGCGATTCGTCCCGCACCATCTGGATCAAATGTAATACGGGCGAGTGCCGCTCCAGGACCACGGGATCATCTTCCTGGCCGAAAACATAGATGATCTCTTCTTTCTTGGCGATGGCGGCCAGCGACTGGTTGGTAATCCCTAGTTCTTCCAAAGCCTGCGCGGCGGCGTGGAGTTGTCCAAGACCGCCATCAATGAGCACCAGACTTGGAAATGTCTTGTCCTCATCGCGCAAACGTTTGTAACGCCTGCTGACCACTTCACGCATCGCGGCAAAATCGTCCACGCCGGTCACGGTCCGCACAATGAATTTGCGATAGGCATTTTTATTCATCGCACCGTCTTCCCACACCACCATGGAAGCAACAGTTTCCGCGCCTTGTATGTGCGAGATATCAAAACACTCTATGCGCTTGGGAATGTCGGGCAGGCCAAGCGCATCCTGCAAGGCTTCCTGCACTGCTTTGGCCTGCGGCTTCATCACGCGGAAACGCTGGTCAAATGATTGCTTGGCGTTTTGCGCCGCCAGATCGATGAGAGAACGTTTTTCTCCGCGTTGCGGCACAAGGATTTCCACTTTGCTGCCGCGCTTTTCTGAAAGCAGCTCTTCCAGTTCAACGCGATCTTCAAAGTCCACCGGGGAAAGAATGTCGCGGGGAACATATTGCTGGTCGATATAAACCTGCTTCATCAGCGCGGAGAAAAATGCTCCGGGATGAAAGGAGTTGTTCGCAGACGAGGGCGCCTGCGGTCCAATGATTTCTCCGGAGAGCGGCTGCGGTTGACCGGCTTTGTTCTCCGCAGGCGGGAGTGCCTGAGGTCCGCTGTTTTCATTTCTTCCCTCAGGAAATGCTATTTCCGGCAGCTCTTCCCAGAAGAACTCGCGTCGATCCAGAATCTTCCCGCCACGGAGGTGAAACACGTTCACGGCCAGCATGCCATTTTCATAGTGATAGCCGAAAACGTCCTGGTCATCGCCTTCAGCAGCGGCCATGCGCTGCTTTTCCTGCAATTGGGCGACAGTGGAAAGCATGTCACGATATCGCGCAGCTCGCTCATATTCCTGCTGCACTGCTGCTTCTTCCATGCGCGCCCGCAGAGACTTTGCCAGGTCCGTCTGGCGGCCTTCCAGCAGAAGCTGCACATCGCGCACCGCTTCCTGATAGGAATCAAGCGTGGTCAAATCCTGCACACAGGGACCAAGGCAGCGCTTAATGTAATACTGCAAACAAGGCCGCAAGTGATATCGGGAAAGATCAACCTTGCAGGATGGAACCAGGAAACTGCGATGGATCAGGTCCACGATGCGATAAGCCAAATTGCCGGGAAAATAGGGCCCGTAATAATTACTTCCGTCTTTCCGCAGGCGGCGCGTCACGTAAACCCGGGGAAAGCGTTCTGCAAGGGTCAGCTTGATATAGGGATAGGTCTTGTCGTCACGAAGAAGAATATTAAAGCGGGGCTTCTTCTGCTTGATCAGGTTGTTTTCCAGGGCCAGCGCTTCTTTGTTGTTGTCGACGACAATGTATTCCACGTCAACAGCTTCACGCAGGAGTGATCCTGTTTTGGCATTGGCTTCGCCCACGCCTTCCTGAAAATAGGAGCGCACCCGGGCACGCAGGTTCTTGGCTTTGCCTACATAAATGACCTCGCCTTCGGCGTTTTTATATAGGTACACTCCGGGCCTGAGCGGGATAGTTCGGATTTTCTCTGTCAGATCCATTGAGAAAAGATGAGGCTAATTACCTAGATTCTCCCTGAACGGCCTTAGGTGCGTAAAAATTCTACGGTCCCTTCGCCCATCCTGAGATGGCAAGCCTGTGATCTAAATGTAAGCTATTGATTACAATAAGCTTACCCATTATCGACCCGGCTCAGGTCAATGGCAACACACTTGCACTCTGAGTAGGTGACTTTATTGGCGGCAAAACCCTGCGCCGCGTTGGGTCTTAAGGAGCTTCCCCCATGAATTTTAAATCGAGTCTTTTGGTTCTGCTTGCGGGTTCGTCACTAATGATTGCGACGGGCTGCACAACAAAGAATTATGTACGCAAGGAGACCCAGCCAATCGTCGAAAAATCCAATGAACTTGATGCCAGAACGGCCAAGAACAACGCCGCGATTCATGACGTGGATACCCGTGCACAGCAGGGTATCGCAGGCGTAAATGACAAGGCCAGCCAGGCCGACCAGAAGGCCCTGGATGCGCGCAATCGCGCTGATCAGGCCCAGACACTGGCAACTCAGGCCAATACTCGTGCTGACGCTCTGGCGAATCAGGTGGCCAATCTGGACAATTATCGTCCTGTTGCTGAAACCTCAGTGCATTTTGCCTTCAACAAAGCTGATTTAACGGCCAAGGCCAAAACCGCTCTGGACCAGCTACTGGCGGAAGTCCCCAACACCAAGGGCTATCTGGTGGTGGTGGAAGGCGATACCGACTCCGTTGGTTCAGCCAAGTACAACTATAAGCTGAGTGAAAAACGCGCCGATGCCGTGGTGCAGTATCTTTCTTCCAAGAACATTCCTGCACACAAGATTTATTTGATTGGCATGGGCAAAGACAAGTATGTTGCGGAAAACAACACGGCTGACGGCCGCGCCAAGAACCGCCGCGTGGATGTTCGCCTGATGACGAATGTGACCGCGCCTGAAACACCAAGCTCTGCGCAGAGTACCTCTCCAACGAGCAGGTAGTCTCTCCTCCCCCGGGACACTTGCGCAGATAGAAGGCCGCCAGAGAAGATCTGACGGCCTTTTAATTTTGCCGATAGTCCGCAGTTCGTCGGTCCAATCAGCCGTTTCACGTCAGGACAGTGCGAGTTTGAAGCAAGATCAGGTATGAGTCGGTGCCCACGCTGAGCTTTGTTCAGATGCCGGCTTATGCATCATCTGCCTATTCCCTCTTCGTAATCCCGAGAGGAATTTGTGATTGTAATGAGGATTTACTTTCGCGCGCTTTGTTCTGAAAGACTCTTTGCTTAAAACAGCTCATACAGATCGCAATAATTTCAGGCTGTTTCTCTTCACATTTTTGCTGGAAGTAACGCAAAATGCGATCTTTTGCTCGATCTTCTTATAGGATAATTAGAGATAGATTTATGAGATGTTTTTCTCATTTTAGCCGCCTTTTTCCCTTCCTCTTCTTGGCTGTATTTATGTCCGCGCAGACTGCCATCGCTCAGGGCAGCCAGGACGATAATCCGCATATCCAACCCGGTACTTTGCCCGCCCCCACGCCCACTCCTAGAGCCAGCAAAACACAGCAGACGAAACCGCAGGACCAGCCTGACCAATATGACCGGCCAGCATTCCCTGGTGATGCTCCCGGAACCCGGCCTGCGCAACCGACGTCAAAATCATCAGACGGTTATGAGCGCCCCTCTTTTCCTGGCGATGCTCCCGGAACAGACTCTGGCAGCAACGCCACCGGTGAAAGCTCCAGCCGCGATTCTCTGATTGATCTGAACGCAAATCCGCCTAAGGATGAACCTGCCCCCGCCAGGGAAGATGAATCCGTTCTAAAGCCCTGGGACCCGCACAAGGCCGCCAAAGATGTTGAGGTAGGCGAGTATTACCTGAAGCTCAAAAATTATCGTGCTGCGCTGGAACGCTTCAATCATGCGCTGGTTTACAAGCCAGACGACGCCGAAGCCACCTATGGCCTGGCCGTCACGCAGGAAAAGCTGGAACTTCTTTCTCTGGCGGAACAGAGCTACCGGAAATATCTGCAAATCCTGCCCAATGGACCTAAATCCAAGGATGCTGAAGAAGCCCTGAAGCGGATCGGCTCGCAAGCCGCCACCCGCCAGTCAGGGGCATCCTCAGTGGCGTATGCCAAAACCGCGGCCCATGACCTCGACGTGGGTGAAACCTATCTTGCCGCAAATCACTTTGACGCGGCTCGCGAGCGCTTTGAAGAAGCCATGCGCCTTGCCCCGGACAATTCTCTGGTCTATTTCCGGCTAGCCCAGGCCCTGCAAGGCATGCAGCAGTTGGATCCTGCCCGCTTGTATTACCGCAAGTACCTGGAACTGGAACCAAAAGGCAAGTTCGCGGGCAATGCAAAAAAAGCTATCTCTCAGATCGATTGGATCCTGGGAAAATAGCTTTACTTATTCTTTGCGCAGGAATTTTCCTGAACTGGCATCCACCAGCACCGTGAGCTTCCCCATAGACTCATTGCCGCCATACATTACATGCCAGCGGAGCTGGTTAGACCCGATGTCCCAATCCAGCAGATACGTCACGGAAACTTTGGGATCTTTCTCCAGCACCTGCTTACCGCCGTGCTGCTGTGCGGTTTCAAAAGCCTGGTCTGTATCGGTCTTGAGGAAGTTCAAATCAAATGGGCTGGCTGAGCGGTTCGCCGGATTATATGTATCTTCCACTCCATGGTTTACGCCGCGCGGCGCATCGTCCGTTGCCACGCCTGCCCAGGTAAATGGCTCAGCTTTTTGCCGGCCCGGGGAAGCAAACAAGGCGCGCCAGAAAGCAGCTTTGCCGTCATGCCCGTTGCTGCCCTTCATGTTGCTGGATTCCAGCCGCACTGGTTGCGCGTCTGGGGCCCAGAGATGCGCTGGCACAAGCATTTTTTGCAGCGCAAATCGTCCTGTTTCAGACTGAGCGGCTTCAGGAGTTGGAGTGGTCTTGGCGGGTGTCTGTTGCGGTTCAGAACTGCAACCTGTGTAGAGCAGCGCTGCGGCAAGCAGCAGAAGCATGCCGGTCTTTTTCATGAATGTCATTTCGGAGTGTTGAGTCACACACTCATTCTAGACGAGACAAAGCAGGCTTCAGGATGTACCGAAAGTGCAGGTCTTTAGACAGTTACTCGCTGGGTAAACCTGATTTGCGCGCCAATTCTTGAAGGTCGGCAAGCTTTTGCTGGGCCGCATCCAATGCCTGTTTCTTGGTATTGATTTCATCCTGCTCTTTGCGGCTGTCCTCAGCAAATTTTGCCTGATCGCGCAGCATCACTCCCGCGTCAGCATAATAAGCTGCGGAGCGAAGGCGCGCTTCACGCTGCGCTACATCCAGTTCGCGTTGCAGGTTGGCGATCTCTTTTTTCTGTGCCTCAATCTGTTTCACCAGCTCGGCATTCTTCTGCTTCTGGGTTTCTGCGGCATCTTTCTTGGTGTCTTTTGCGTCGGTCTTGTCCGCGTCTTTCGCGTCTGTTTTGGCGGCATCCTTGCTATCTGCGGACTTATCGGTGGATTTAGCGTCAGCCTTTTCGTCCGTTTTCTTCGCGGCATCAGTATCGGTTGCAGCAGCCGACGCAGTGCTGTGCGGCATGGAATCATCATCCAGATGCGTTGTCGCAGTCGTCTTTTTATTGGCGCGGTTCGCGCGGGCAACATCGCCCAATGACTGCTGCGCCACCGCAGCCATGCCAAAACCACACATCATCAGCAACAGAAAAAGCTTTTTCATAAGGTGCAAGTCCGTAACACTATTATTCTACAGTTCCACGCAGAAGCATTCTCGTGCTTTCATCAGGCGGAAACGATAGGGTAAATGCCGTATCGGACTGAAGTAATAGCCGGGCACTTAGCGATAAAACCCCGCGTACCAGTTCACCAGGGCCGCGCCCCAGAATGCCGAAAATAGCGCGGCTGTGCCCAGAAAGACGCCGAACGGAATTTCAAAATTGCGGTAAATCAGCACGGCGGAGTTCCATGCCCGGCTGCGGGCGGCAGCGCCGGATTCAGCACGATGCGTTCTTCTTCGCCGCATGAGCCGTTTCATCCATACCCACAGAATCAGGAACATGCCGAAAAAGCTGCCAATCACAGAACCAAGCACCAGCACCAATAAAGTCAGCTTTACGCCGACAAACGCTCCAATAAACGCCATCAGCTTCACGTCGCCCCGGCCCATGCCTTCCACGCCGCGAATGGCCTCATACAGCAGTGCCACGCCCCATATAAAAGCCGCTCCCAATACCATGCCGGCAATCGAGTTCAGCAATGAGATCACACGCCAGCTATCAATCGATGAGAGAAAGTATTGCGCCGGGCCATCCAGTGGTACCAGCAAACTAAAAATCAACCCCAGAATGATTCCTGGTTTGGTCAGCAGGTCTGGCAGGAGCTTGGTTTCCGCATCAGTAAAAATCAACCCGATGAGGAGAAATGCTAGGACGCAAAATTTAATGGCAATCAACCAGATATTCGGGAGCGCCTCCAGTTGCCACTGCAATTGAATCAGTTGTGCCATTGCCGGAGCACTATAGTAAGAAAGCGCAAATAGCGCCCCCGTGAGCAATTCAACTGCGGCATAGCGAAAAGATATGGGGGCCTTACATTTGCGGCATTTGCCGCCAAGAATCAGCCAGCTCAGGACAGGAATATTGTCATACGCCGCAATTGGTGTCTCGCATACCGGACAGGCAGAGCGGGGGCTCACCACGGACATCTCTCGCGGCATGCGATAAATACATACATTCAGGAAGCTGCCAAAAACCAGCCCGAATAAGAAAAATGCCGCCGCAAAGAAATAGACATTTCCGGCAAAATCAAAAATGTTCAGGATCGCGCTCCGCTAAAAAAGTCTGGGGAGATTATACGCAAAGGAAATTTTGCAGGATGAGTACTTTGGTGAATGGGAGATTTTGAATAACAAATTGGGTTAATTTTTTGAAAGATCTCCGCCTAGGAACCGCAAATCATGGGACCGAGCCCCACCACTTAAATCACTAAATACCAATTACCAATTACCGCCGTTCTGCAAGTTCACTCGCTAGGGACTCTAAGAATATATCCAGCGAGGGTCGGAGCATTAGGATTCAAAGGCGGCAACTCGCCTGTCCAGTTAATTTGTTTGCGATTGGCCAGTCGCATCTCCGCATCCAGGGTCTTCCATCCCGCGCCATTCTGTTCGCGGATCGCCACATTAAAGCCCATCTGATTAATGTCATGCTCGGCTTCGCACCACTCGAACAAAGAAGCTTCCAAGTCTTCCGCCAACGCTTCTTCCGGCAGCAGGCAAAGGATCCATAGATTGCGCGCGTCTTGCGCATAGGCCCCACGGTCAACACCCGGCACGGCATTAATCACCCGCGCGCCGTGTTCACGCGCTACTTTCACTGTTTCATCTTTGGAGCCGTGGTCCACCACAAGCACCTCGTCGCAGGGCCGCAATGAATCCAGTGTGCGGCCAAGGGACCGCTCGCAATCGCAAACGTGAAGCAAGGCGCTAAATTTAGTCTTTGCCATGTACGTAGGATGCTGCTTTTGCGAAAGCTTTTGTGGAAAATTAAGTAAAGTAACGCGCCATAAAGAAGCGCCGCCATAGCAGCGCTTCTTACCGCATTTAATTATTGATTCATGGCAGAGCGGCCGGTTCCCGGCGTTACCGTGACCGGATTTTGCAATTGAAAGGCAATGATTGCTTCCGGCTTTAGCACAATCTGCTGGGCTTTGTTCGTGGCCGCGGAAACGCCGGTTCCAGCACCAGCGCCTGCGGCTGCGCCGATTGCTGCGCCTTTGCCGCCGCCAAGGATACCTCCTAAAATGGCTCCTACTGCCGCGCCGCCTCCAACTTTGGTTGCCGTGGCTTTGCCTTTACCGGCCCCTGATTGCGACCACTGGGTGGTCTGGAGCGTGTAAGTCTTTCCGTTCATTGTAAGTTTGGTGAGTTCCAGCGTCAGTATGGAATCGCCTGCAAAACGTCCAGCCGATTTCACCTGGACCACGCGGCCTTCCACGTCAGCGGTGGTAGGAATCACGGTCTGCTCGTCGATGGAGACAGGCGCCGAGATGGATCCATGGAAAATATCGCCAACCTGTGCTTTTTCAGAATTCACTTCATCATTTAAGCGAATGCTGAGCTGCGTTCCAGAGGGAATCGTAACTTTCTGTATTGGTGTTGGCACAGGAGGCGGCGGTGGGGCACTCGACTGCGCCGTATTGCTATTACCATTGTTCCCGTTGTCATTGGAGTCATGAAGAGGAGTGGGCTGGCCATCGCCATAATCTTCATCACTTTTGCCGTTGGAAGCCGTTGCGCGGCTGGGCCTCCGTTCGCGCGCGGTAGGCGAGGGCCGCTTTTCCGTGCGAGGGGCCGGAGCTGGAGCTGGCGGCGGATTGTTGCTGGCCTGCTCCTGTTGCTGCGGTTGAGGAGCCTGGTTCGCTGCCGATGCAGGGGCCACTACCAGATTGTTGATGACTGTTTTAACGCCTGCAATTTGCCCGGCATCGCTTCCTGCCGCGTTTCTCGCGGTGTCACTACTCACGGTTCCGCTCAACGTGATAACGCCATTGTTGGCATTGACATTAATTCTGTCGGGAACATTTCCGTCCCCATTGATCTTGTCCTGGACTTCTGATGCGACCTGCGCATCCGTGCGGCTGCTCTG
>DASRCD010000031.1:0-4422 GCA_035653315.1 Candidatus Angelobacter sp. | reverse complement strand
CTCGACTGAGAAGGAGAGCTTGCAAAGCCATACCAGGCAAGAGTATCCAAGTATGAAGGCAAGACCAAGTAACCAATGTAACGACCCTGTTTTGATCTGGTGGCAGCACTTTCGGTCATAAGCTGGTTTTAATTTTCGCTGCATAAAAGGTGCGAATTGAAGAAGATTGCATATTTGTCACTTGGCTCCAATCTTGGTGATCGCCTGGCAAACTTGCGCCAAGCCATTGAAAACTTGGGCCAATTGGGGCGAATTGCAACAGTCTCTTCCATGTATGAGACTGTTCCTGTTGAAGTTACAGAGGAACAGCCTTTGTTTTTGAATTGCGCCGTGGCCCTGGAAACCGAGCTTGCCCCTGGTCAATTATTGGCCCGAACTCTGGCCTTGGAAGAATCCATGGGCAGACGGCGCACCGGATTTAAAAGCCCCAGAACAATCGATATTGATATTGTTTTATTTGACGATCTGGCGGTGAATACGCCGGACCTGACCATTCCTCATCCTGCTTTACAGCAACGCCGTTTCGTATTGCAGCCACTCGCGGAAATTGCGCCTGATGTCCGCTACCCAATTTCAGGCAAAACTGTTTGTGAACTACTCAAAGCACTGCCGGCCGATGAAGGGGCCGTGCGGAAATATCCAGCGCGCTGATTTACGATTGCAGCGTGGATACTTCAACCATTGCGCGGTTGCTTGAACCTTACGCCAGCCTTGATGAAAAGCGGCTCCGGAATATATCGACGTATATCGATATAATGATGAAATGGAATGCGCGCATTAATCTCACAGCCGTGCGCAAGCCGGAAGAGATTGTTACAAGACATTTTGGTGAATCGCTTTTTTGCGCCAGCCATGTGTTCTCAACGGAAGAAGCCAGAGACATGGTTGATCTGGGATCGGGCGCGGGCTTTCCAGGCATACCGTTTGCGCTGTGGTCACCGGAGACCCAGGTGACGTTAATTGAGGCGCAGCAAAAGAAAGCTACATTTCTGCGAGAGGTGATTTTTGCGTTGGAATTGAAGAATGTAAAAGTCTTCTCGGGGCGCGCTGAGACATTTCCCGGCAAAGTGGGTTTAGTCACGATGCGGGCGGTGGAATGCTTTGGAGAGTCATTTCCATTAGCAGTAAATTTAACGGAAGAAGGTGGTAGGCTTGGATTACTGATTGGGGCTGCACAAGTTACCAAGGCAGATGAGCTGGGAAATGAAGTGAAGTGGAATGATCCAGTGGCAATTCCCGGTAGCCAATCACGTGTGTTATTACTAGGAGTGAAAAACTAAGCCTAAAGTAAGAAGCATAGTGTTCCACGTGGAACATCTGAACTCTATATGTAATGTTCCACGTGGAACATTGCACTATTCTGCGGCATTGCGAATTCTAGGCCTCTTCGATACATTGAATAGTCAACAACATGGGACGGGTCATAGCAGTTGCCAACCAGAAAGGCGGAGTGGGTAAAACCACTACAGCCATCAATTTAGCGGCATCCTTTGCTGCCGCAGAAGTGAAATGCCTGTTAGTAGATTGTGATCCGCAGGCAAACTCCACAGGAGGACTGGGGCTGGTACGCGATCCAGAGCGCCTCAGCACCTACCATTTGCTGATGGAAGAAGCCACTGCTGCCCAAGCTGTGCAACCTACAGAATTAGAGGGACTTGCACTGGTTCCATCCCACAAAAACCTGATTGGGGCCAATATTGAGCTGGTATCGGCAGAAAACAGGGAGTTCCGGCTGCGAAATAGCTTGGAATCCGTCCGCAATCAATATGAATTTATTGTTTTAGACTGCCCGCCTGCCTTGGACTTGCTAACTTTAAACGCCTTTGTAGCTTCGGACTCAGTGCTTGTACCTATGCAAGCCGAGTACTTTGCCTTGGAAGGCGTAAGTGAGCTGCTGGACACCATTGACCGGCTTCGCCAGAGCTTTAACCCCAGCCTGCACGTAGAAGGCGTGGTTTTGACCATGTACGATGATCGTACCAACCTGGCACAGCAAGTCACGCATGAGCTCAGAAACTACTTTGGCGATAAGCTTCTGAATACCACGATCCCGCGCAATATACGCTTGGCTGAAGCTCCAAGCTATGGCAAGCCGGTTCTGCTTTACGATGTGCGATCGCGCGGCGCTGAAAGCTACATAAAACTGGCTAAGGAGCTGATGGATCGCCATGCGAAAGAGACGATGTCTTTCCAGGCAGCCCAAGCAGCGCAAAATTCTCATTCCAATAGAGATAAATCCAGCAATGAACTGAAAAGGGCCAATGAATCATGATGAACGATAAGCGCAAAGCTCTTGGACGCGGACTGGATTCACTTCTACCAGCCAGACCTACTCCAACTCCCATTGCCATGCCAGCGACACAAGGCTCCGGAGCACCACAGGAGATTTCCATTGAGCTGATTGAAGCGAATCCGTACCAGACGCGCCGCCGCATGGAAGAGACAGCATTGAATGAGCTGACAGAATCCATTCGGGTAAGCGGCGTGGTTCAACCCGTGGTTCTGCGCCCCATTGCCAATGGCCGGTTTCAATTAGTGGCAGGGGAGCGACGCTGGCAGGCATCCAAGCGGGCCGGGAAAACGACCATTCCAGCCGTGGTGCGCCAGATCTCCAATGAGCAAGCCATGGAGATCACGATTATTGAAAATCTCCAGCGCGAAGACCTGAACCCAGTAGAGCAGGCACGAGCATTTGAGCGCCTAAGCCAGGAATTTGGATTGACCCAAGAGCAGATCGCAACGCGAACCGGAAAAGACCGGGCGAGCATTGCCAATTTTATCCGCTTGCTTAAGCTGCCGGAAACAGTACTGGAGCTGCTGGAAAGTGGGACGCTCAGCTTTGGACATGGCAAAGTATTACTGGCTTTGGCAGGCTTTCCTGAACACCTGAACCGCGCGGCCCAGGAGATTGCGGAGAAGCACCTCTCTGTGCGGCAAACAGAAGAGCTGGTTGGGCGCTTACTCAATCCAGAAGCGGCACAGCCAAAGGCGGAAAAGCCGGCCAAGGCTGTTGATCCCAATGTCCGTGAGGCACAGCGCAGCCTGGAAGGCGCGCTCGGAGTAAAGGTGGAGATTCAGGATCGCAAAGGCAAAGGAAAGATCATCCTGAAATACGCTTCGCTGGATGATTTTGACCGCATTGTGGAGGCGCTAGCTGCCAAATAAATATATTGATACCTATCGATATATTGTTTTTAACGTTTCACCCGCATAATCAGCGATGATTTTCAAAAACCGCCAGTTAGGTTAATTCCTAAGGCCGACCCAGTTTTCTGCGATCACAATGGAATTCCCAGGATTATTGGGATCGTATTTGATGGATGTCATCAACCCGGAACGGCACGAATGCAGATCCACCATGTGGCGCAGACTGCTCACGTCCTGTGACGCTTCATAGCTGACGCCGGCCACATCATAGTGATAGATCAAAAGCTGCAATTCGTCAGAGCCGTTGGTCTGCATTTCATTCACGTCAATGACGGTGCCGTCAGTAATGCGGCCGATCTCGCTGATGCGCAAGCGGCGCTCCTGTTCTTGCTGGTCAGGCGTTTTGCGCCGGCTCCGCGCCCACGCAGTTGCGGCCAGCAAGAAACCAACTCCAGTTACAGCAAAGATTGAATAGAGGCGAAAATCACTGTTCATACTTAAACGTCCCAAACACCAAGACGCCGGGCATTTCAGTAGATGAGTTTAATGCAACTTAGGTTCTGTGAAAATCCGCAGGAACACTTAAAACCTATATGGGTACCCAAATGTGGAACTCACTAAGAGCATGTCACCAGAAAAAGAATGCCGTGTCCGGGCAGAAACGGCAAGGTGACCATAGTTTCCCAACTGAACCAAACAAATAACTGCAATGGTTTGCACAAAGAACAAGGCAATAACCGGTGGACCAAGGAATATTAATCGCCGTCCACAATTGGATTTGTGAGCGCCCCGATGCCTTCCACAGACACGGTGACTTCATCGCCTGCAACCATTGGGGCTATACCTGCCGGAGTTCCAGTTAAAACCAAGTCGCCGGGCAGAAGAGTCATGACTTGCGAGATGAATCGGAGCACCACGTCCACGGGAAAAATGAATGCCCGTGTGCTCTCCGACTGTTTTATTTGGCCATTCAGGCGTGTTTCCACGCGCACACCCTTCCAAGGATCGATTTCATCGGTAACAATTGGGCCGACTGGGCAAAACGTGTCAAAACTTTTTGCGCGGGTCCACTGACCATCTTTTTTCTGGAGATCGCGCGCTGTTACATCATTGGCGCATGTGTAACCAAGAATGTAAGGACGAACATCATCACTGGGCCCGAGGCCTCTGCATTTTTTGCCGATCACGATAGCCAGTTCGGCCTCAAAATCCACGCGCTGCGAAAGGTGTTTGGGTCGAACGATCTTGTCTCCGGGCGAGATGAGCGAGGTTGGA
>DASRCD010000030.1:0-2310 GCA_035653315.1 Candidatus Angelobacter sp. | reverse complement strand
TATGCCACTCCCATTTCATTTGCGATGATCGTGGCCAGCGTTGTCTTGCCCAGCCCCGGCGGGCCATAAAGCAATACATGGTCGAGCGCTTCACCGCGTGACTTGGCCGCTTCCACCGCTACAGCCAGATTGTCTTTTACTTTTTTTTGTCCGATGAACTCGCGCAGATAGCGTGGACGTAGTTTTAGCTCATAAGAAGCATCGTCTTCCGCCTGCACGGCGGAAACCAGGCGGTCTTTATCCATCGGTTTTTGTTCAGGCGCTGACACTCTGGCGATGGTAAAGCGAACTCAGAAAAAATGCCAGTCGCCTTGCATGAACGATAAAGCTTACAGATAAACTCATTCGCCATTCGCAAGACTTCCTGGCAAAGAACAACAGATGGGCCCATGCCGACCTCCTCGAAAGATTTGGCATCTCACTCCAGAGAACCGTTAGCCATAAGGCGCAATGAGGAGAGAAATGACGAATCCAGCCGCTACCACAGACCAGGAAAATTTTGGCGAGCACGATACAAAAGAATCCATGCTGCCGGATATCACGCCATTAGAAGAGAAGTTACAGAAGGCGCTTGATAAGGCCCTCTATGCCAATGGAAGCACAGGCGCGCAGAAGATCAGGAATTTTCTGAACGGCACGTGGTTGGGAGAGCCGCTCCACGTTGTGCTTACAGATGTGCCAATTGGCGCTTGGACGGTTGCCATGGCATTTGACGCCCTTGATATGGTCCGTGAGCGTGACGAATTTGCGCTGGCCGCCGATACATCCATTGCCATTGGATTGGCGGGCGCGGCAGGCGCGGCCGTGACCGGCCTGACTGACTGGTCTGACGTTGATCCGCCCGCGCGCCGGACAGGATTGATCCATGCGCTGCTGAACATTGGCGCAACCGCGCTGTTTACCACCTCTCTTGTGCTGCGCAGAAAAAATGAGCGCCCCGGTGGCCGGATCGCTTCCGCCCTTGGCTATGCTCTTATGGCATACTCGGCACATCTTGGTGGGAGTCTGGTCTATGAGCACCAGGTAGGTGTAGACCGCACAGCCGGCCAGGAATTTCCAAAAGAATTTGTGCCCGTTCTGGCTGAATCACAACTGGCGGAAAACACACCAACGCGTGCAGTTCACAATGGCGTTCCTATTCTTCTTGTCCGCCAGGCCGGACAAATTTTTGCTCTGGCGGAAACATGCTCCCACTTCAGCGGCCCGCTAGCAGATGGCAAATTGGAAGGCAACAGTATTGTTTGTCCTTATCACGCTTCCCGGTTTTCTCTTGAGGATGGCCGTGTACTGGATGGTCCGGCGGTGCATCCGCAGCCTTGCCTGGAAACCCGTGTGCGCAATGAACAGATTGAAGTACGGAAACCACCAGCAGACAATTGACACTTGTAATTGTGCCGCGGCTGCGATAAAGCACATTTACACGCAGCTGCGGCCGCAACCGATACTATGCCGGAAGACAATACCTTCAGAAATCCTAACGGAATGCAGGCACAAGCTTATCGTCTCCAGGGACTTACATCCCGCCTGAAGCATTAAACGTGCTTTATACGCTTGACTGGAGTTCCTTTTACAGTGAGATGGCAAGTTACTGTTTCAAGTAACGGAGCGCAACGCATCCGGATTTAAAAATCTTTGACTCAACAAGTTTTAATTGCAGTCTCTCCTGAAGGCTGACCTCGTCCAACCGTCTTCCTTTTCCTGCAATGACTGGGCCGACCACAAAAAGATATTCATCCACAAGGCCAAGCTCGATCAGTTGTGAAGGGAGATTTACACCGCCGAGCAGAATGTTTTTGCCTTGTTCCTGTTTCAATTTAAGTATCTCCTCGCGCAGGTCTGTGCGGACAATTCTGGTGTTTCTATCTTCAGCGTTGCGTAATGTTCGTGAAAAAACAACTTTATTGATGGCGTCAAATGTTTTAGCAAAGTCGTTCAATGCCTTTGTCATCGACTGGCTTTTTGCGACTTCAGGCCAGAAAGGAACCATCAATTCGTAGGTCTTGCGCCCATAGACGAGCAAATCAGCTTCTTTCAGAAGGCCTGTCCAATATTCATGTACTTCTTCATCGGTAAATTGCGTGGTATGGTCGCAACAGCCGTCCAGCGTAATGTTGATTCCGAAGATTACATTTCTCATTTGAGTCCTTTAAGTTAATAAGCGGCAGAGCCTTGCGCCCGGCTCTTTGATCTTATAGTCACTTTGGGCATATTCCGAAGTTGCCGCGAGTGAGATTATTTCGCCGCTCTCACTTCGGTTACAGTTTGTTCTTGATCTCATCTAATTAACCATCTAAACTTTAGATGGTTATA
>DASRCD010000029.1:0-4931 GCA_035653315.1 Candidatus Angelobacter sp. | reverse complement strand
GTTGCTCAATGGAGACCTGTAGTTTCACGCCGAGCTTCTGCGTCAATGCTTCAGTTTCCTGCATGATATTGCGAACCAGCCCGGTACTCTCCGGGTTGCTTAGAATTTGGGCCAGGGTAGCGCCCGTCAGTGCGCTTATGGGGTTGAATGCCACGTTTCCCAGGATTTTTACCCAGATTTCATTGCGAAGGTGCGCCGTGACAGGCGCACGAAGCCCTGATGCAATCAGGGCTTTGGCAATGCTCTGGATGCGTTCTGATTTAGACCCATCCGGTTCGCCCATTGATATGCGATTTCCTTCGTTATGCCGCACCACGCCGGGCTCACTGATTTCCGTGGCGAAATAGATCAGTGATCCAATCACACGCCGCGCTTCAATAGCGGAAGAAATTACGCCATTCGGATCAACGCGCTCCAGCCGCGTTCCCGCCAAGGGGCCGGTATCGCCCTGGAAATACCACCAGGGAATTCCATTTTGCGTGCTTACAACCGTGGTGTCGGGCCCAAGCACCGGCGCCAACTGTCCTACTAGCGGTGGTAGGCCGTGCGCTTTCACGCAAAGAAATACAACGTCCATCTGCCCGGCATCTTTTAAATCAGCCACCAGTCGTGGATGGGCAACAAAATCATCATCAGAGCTGATCACCCGCACGCCTTTTTCCTGCATGGCTTTCAGGTGTGGCCCGCGCGCATGCATGGTCACGTCATAACCTGCACGCGACATCAGCGCGCCCATGTATGCTCCAACAGCCCCCGCCCCAACAATCAAAAACTTCACTGCTGCCCGCCTGCGAACGCAGCTGCCACCGCGCGCCGTTGGATTTTGCCGGTTGCAGTCCGGGGAATCTTCTCCACGATGTGTATTTTCTTGGGAACTTTAAAGTCGGCCAGGTGCTGTTTGCAGTGATCAATCAAGGCTGATTCATTCTGTGGCTCTTTCAATACCACCGCAATGGCCACTTCCTCGCCCCACGTGGGATGCGGCATGCCGAACGCTACAGCCTCAGCTACGCACGGATGCTTGAGCATCACTTCATCAATTTCCAGCGGAGCAATTTTTTCTCCGCCACGATTAATCAACTCTTTAATGCGGGCGGTAAGGTGCAGATAGCCTTCTTCATCCAGCATTCCCTGGTCGCCAGTACGGAACCAGCCGTTGGTAAAAGATTTTGCATTGGCTTCAGGATTGTTTTCGTAACCATCTACAACATTTGGCCCCTGGATGACTACTTCACCCAGAGTGCTGCTGGGAAGAAGATTGCCTTGTTCATCCATAATGCCGATCTTCACGCCTGTTCCCGGCCCAACGGAGCCAGCCTTGCTTTCACGCGGCGGTAAAGGATTGGAGCACATCTGGTGCGCGGCTTCTGTCATGCCATAAGCCTCAAGCACCGGCACCTGTAAAAGATTTTCCAGCTTCTCTTTGAGCGCAGGTGAAAGCGCAGAGCTGCAGGAGCGGACAAAGCGCAATTTCTCAAGTCCTTCCGGTTTTTCACTGATGCGGGCGACCGAAAGCTGATGAATCGTGGGCACGCATGAATACCAGGTTGCGCCGTGCTCACGCACTGTCCGCCAGAAACTCATGGGATTGAATTTGGCTGGCACAACCACGGTGCCGCCGGTCATAAACGTTGAAAGCGTGGATGCCACTAGCCCATGAATATGGAAGAGCGGCATCACGCACAATGAAACGTCATTGGCCTTGAGTTGATAGGTGGCAGCAATGTTTTTGCAGGAGACCGCAATGTTCTTGTGCTTGAGCGGTACGCGCTTTGGGCGTCCGGTGCTTCCACTGGTGTGGAGAATCAGCGCCACATCGTCAGGACTGGCAGGTGGAACAGCAACACGCTTTGGCGCATTCACAATGCTTACATGGCCCTGTTCATTCATTGTTACTGCATAAACAGGGATGTTCAGATCCGCAGCGGCCCGGCGCGCATCTTCCGCGCCTTCTTCCGGGGCCAGCAGCACTTTGGCGGAAGTATCTTCTAAATAGAATTTGAATTCATCATATCGATACGCAGGATTCAGCGGCGCTGCGGTCCCAACATAAGCGCCGGCCAGGAAAGCCACAATCGTGGGCAATCCATTGGGCAGCACATTGGCCACACGCTCGCCTTTGCGAATACCCATGCCGGCAAGGTCTTCCGCCATCTCTTGAATCTGGCGGCGTAATGAATCGTAAGTTATGACAGTTCCAGTTTCAGGAATAATGACGGCTGGAGAATTCGCAGGGGCAGCTTGCAATAGCGAAGGTAAATCATTCATAGAGACGTGGCTCCGTGACAAGGGGGTCTTTGCCTTCGTCAGCTTTTGGGCGCTCAGTATATAACAGATAAGAAATGATGCAAGTACTCTAATGAACGCTGTATGGCTGAAAGCAGCCGCTTCCGGTGGCTGAAAACCACCGTTTTTTATTGAAAGAGACCTTGGCAATCCCGCCGGGTTTGAAATTTGCTTCCCTTAGTATTCTGCTCCTGATGCGTGCCAAAATCACTATCTATGTGCAGAAATCATTGCAATCCCTGTAACTTAAAACCATTTTCCACCCTTGACTTTCATTCTTCGTCTCGCCTTTACAGTTCTTTATAGAGACGTAACTGTCTTTAGTCTGCTGGCCCTTAACCTGCATAACAATTATCTGAATCGCCATTACACGCTGAGGCCTGCATGAACTTTTTAAAGCCGTTTGCCGTGTTGCTGCTCGTCACAGTTTCTCTTGCCACTGAAAATCATCATGGCACTATTCCCCGGCCTGACCCAACTTCCTATCCTGCCTACGGCATGCAAAATGGTATTCAGGTGGGCGCGGCGCTGCTCTCACATAAAGACACAAAAAAAGTCCTGGCCACTGACGTTAATCAGTGCTGTCTGGTAGTGGAAGTTGCCCTCTACCCGCCCAAGGACAGTTTCGTAAAAATCTCGCTGGATGACTTCATGCTGCGCGAAGTCGGCAAAGACGTGGGCATTGGTCCTTCCGGCGCAGACGTGCTTGCTGCTCGGCTTGAAGTTATCCCCACCGCGCCAGATCGTGAGCATCGAGGGGGCTTGAGCACATCCTCGGATGTCGGTTATGAAAGAACCTCTAACCCGAACCAGAACAACACTCCGGGCCAGACGCAATCAACCCGGGGCGGGATCTATCAGCGGGAAAGTGTTGGCGTCGGCATTCCAATGGGTGGAAAAAATCCTTCGCCGGAAGCTGCGGCCGCATCCGGCAGTCGCAATGCGATTGAAGCCGAACTGAAAGAAAAAGGCCTGCCGGAAATCAGCGCTTGGGAGCCTGTTGCCGGCTATCTGTATTTCTCTGTGCCTAAGAAGAGCAAAAACGGTTATGAGCTGGTGTACACGGCCGGGGAAGATCAGAAGGTAGTGATGTTGCTCAAATAGTTGCTGTGTGAAGGAGTTTTATAAAGCCTGGCTGCTTTACGTTTGCGCCAGGATTTTCATAGTAGTGATGTTGCGTTAGTAATGCGTTTCTCTCAATGCGTACTCTCCCTGTCTTACTTTGAGCGGCCCCAGTCCATTACGAACCGGGGCCGTAATTTTTGGATGAGATTTTCCTGGCTATTTTTTAGTTTGCATGGACGGATTTAAATGCAATTGGGCCTCAATCTGGCTCACCACTTGTTTCACCTTATTAGCGTCAGGACTGTTTGGGACTGCCTTCAGGAATAACAAAAATTGTGCTCGCGCGTTTACATAATCTTTAACTTGCAGGAGCGCGGTGGCAAATGTGGCATAAAGCGGCGGAAAGCTGTTGTGCGCTAATTCCACTGCACGATGAAATTGCGCCACGGCATCCGGCGCACGGTGCAGCGCTAAAAATGATTTACCCAACTCATAATATGGCTGCCATGCATCGGGCTCAAACCGGATGCCCTGGTTCAAGGTCCGAATGGCATTTTCATTTTGTCCTTCTGCATTAAACGCGGCCCCAAGAACAAAATATGCTTTTGCGTTTGATCCATCGCAGTGTATTGCCTGCTGCGCTTCGTCCGCCGCAGCCTGCGTCTTTCCGGCGCTGAAATCGAGAACGCTTTTCAGCGTAAGCGCTTCCGCGTAGCATGCAAAGCTGGCCAGCGCTTCCTGGATATAATGCAGTGCTTTCTCCGTATTACGCTTTCCGGCTTCTTCTAATGCCTTTTCATACTTCTTGCGCGCCTTGTCCGGCACTTTCAGTTGCTGCGCGGATATGCTTTTACCCGGATGTTCCTCAGCAGCAGAAGAAGAAGGTCCATCAAGTTTGAGCGTGACGTTTGCGCCGCCCTGGTTCACGATTATGGTTTCACGTGTTGATGCAGTCCCCTGCGTTGCTTCCACATCATATGTTCCTGAAGGAATGGCGGAAAATTGAAATTGGCCTTGATTGTCAGTGGTCGTCTGGTCCACGCGTGCCAGGCCATTGATGCGCACAGTAATGGCTGCTGCCGGCTTTCCGTCCTGCCGCAGAACTACCCCTTGCAGCGATGAATCGCGCATGCCCCTGTTGTTGCTGCCTCCTGGAAAGCTGGTCCCCCATCGCGGTCCGGATAGGTCTTGAGAGTAAGCGCTTGCACAAAGGAAGAGGAAAAGGAAAATAAAAACGGATTTCATGAATGGCCCCGGGAAGTGGATTGTTCAGCCTTATGGGATGGAAGCGCCTTGCAATTGCGATGTTCCGGCTGATCTGCCAAGAAGTGCCTGAATAGATGCTTTTCTTACTGGGTTGTAAGGAAGTGGCGAAATAAGACGCTTTTATTGCAAGCTATCTTGATTGCAAGCGATCAATGCGCGGAATAACTAATCCGGAGTTCCGGCAAATCGCTTTGGCAGAACTCGGCGTATTCTGCTGAACATTGCAACTCTCAGGCTGGCCGCTGCTGCCTATCGGGGTGAGCGTAATGCTCATACGCATTCATCCCCACTTCGCCGCGAGTCTCCGCTGCTTT
>DASRCD010000028.1:0-21313 GCA_035653315.1 Candidatus Angelobacter sp. | reverse complement strand
TCTCCGGGCGATGCGCTGGTGGTGCATGGCGCTGAAAAATTGCATGAAGGACAGTCCGTAGAAATAAAGCAGTAGGAGGGGTGAAATGGTTCGTGTGGATGGAAGCGGCGGTTCAAACAGCCTGATTAACGTGCGCGGCCTGGGCAAGACATATTCCCGTGGTGGCGAGCAGATTCACGTTCTGCAAGCCTTGAACCTTGATGTGGAGCAAGGCGAATTTGTGGCTTTTATGGGACCCAGCGGTTCCGGTAAAACCACGCTGCTCAACCTGCTGGGCGGGCTGGATGTTCCTTCTGCGGGCAGCATCACCGTGGCAGGCGATGAGGTCACCAGCATGTCACGCAGTAAACTCACGCAATGGCGCGCCCGGCATGTTGGTTTTGTTTTCCAGATGTATAACCTCATTCCCGTGCTTACCGCGTTTCAAAACGTAGAATTGCCGCTGCTGCTCACAAATCTTTCTAAAGCGCAGCGCCGCCAACATGTGGAGACCGCGCTGGCTGTCGTCGGATTGAGCGACCGCGTTCATCATTTCCCCCGGCAACTCTCCGGCGGCCAGGAGCAGCGTGTCACCATCGCGCGGGCCATTGTTTCTGACCCTACCTTCCTGCTTTGCGACGAGCCTACCGGCGATCTTGACCGTAAAAGCGCGGACGAAATCATGGAACTGCTTCTCCGCCTGGTGAAGGAGTACAACAAAACCGTGCTGATGGTAACGCACGATCCATTGGTGGCAGCGCGGGCTGACGTAACGCTGCATCTGGAAAAAGGCGTGCTGGTGGAAGCTGGACGCCAACAAACCGTTACCAGCGGAGGTGCGCGATGAAATTTTTCAGCTTGATTCGCGCCAATCTCTTTCGCAAAAAGATCCGCTTTGTTCTCACAATCGGCTCATTTGCCGTGGCTCTCTTTTTGTTTGGAGTGCTGGCCATTGTGAAAAATGCTTTCAGTGGAGGCGTGGACATTGCCGGCGCAGACCGGCTCATGGTGATCAATCGAACCTCCATCATTCAACCGCTGCCAATTGCATATGCCGATAAGATCCGGCGCATTCCCGGAGTGAAAGAGCTTACATATTCCAATTGGTTCGGTGGTGTTTATCAGGATGAGCGCAACTTCTTTCCCCAGTTCGCCATTGATGTGGATAATCAGCGCCGCGTCTATCCTGAATTCGATATTCCCGAAGAGCAGTGGCAGAATTTTGTGAAAGACCGGCAGGGCGCTATTGCCGGGGCCGCCATTGCCAAGCGTTTTGGATGGAAGGTCGGCGACAAAATTCCGATCAAAGGAACATTCCTTGGCGGCATCTGGGACTTCAATCTTGATGGCATTTATCACGGCACGCGCCAGGCTGACGACGAAACACAATTCTGGTTCCAATGGAAGCGGTTTGAAGAGCAAGTCCCGGAACAGTTCAAGGGGCATGTGGGCTGGTATGCCGTTAAAGTTGATCACCCCGACGATGCTTTGCGTGTCTCCAAAGCCATTGACACTGAATTTGCCAACTCTCCTTTTGAAACGCACACGGATACTGAAAAGCAATTTGCCGCCGGCTGGGTCAAGCAGTTTGGCAACATTCAATTCCTAATTATGGCCATCGGCGGCGTTGTGTTTTTCACTTTGCTGCTGGTTACCGGTAATACCATGGCAATTGCTGTGCGTGAGCGGACCGCGGAACTTGCCGTGCTGAAGGCTGTGGGCTATTCAGACCGTTTTGTGCTGTTCTTTGTTCTGTTCGAATCATTATTTATAGCACTGCTTGGCGGCGTGATCGGTCTTGCTCTGGCTGAGCTATTTACGTTAAGCGGTGATCCCACGCATGGCATCCTGCCGTTCTTTGTTCTTCCTGTAAAAGCGATTTTTATGGGGCTGATTGTGGCCGTGGTAGTCGGCGCCGCTAGTGGCATCATCCCTGCCATTGGCGCCATGCGTCTGCGCGTGGTGGATGCATTACGGAGAGTGTGACATGGCAATTCCTGTTGTTTATAACTTGCGCAGTGTAAAGGAACGCTGGACATCTTCCGTGGTTGCGGTGCTCGGCATTGCCGGAACTGTGGGAGTCTTTATTGCCATGCTCTCCTTGGCGAATGGCTTTAAGGCGACGCTGGTTTCTTCCGGCTCCAATGACAATGCCATGGTCCGCCGCGCTGGCTCAACTTCAGAAATGGACAGCAGCATCGCTCTCGATCAGGTAAAAATTCTGGAAGAATTTCCCGGAGTTGCGCATTCTTCCAGTGGCCCGCTGGTTACTCCGGAAGTGGTTGTGATTGCGCCATTCCCGTTGCGCTCCACCGGAACTGACGCCAATGTGCAGGTGCGCGGGGTTTCTCCGCGCGTGCTCGATGTGCGCAGCAAAGTCAAAATGGTGGAAGGGCGGTTCTTTCAATCCGGCCTGAATGAATTGATCGTTGGCCGCAACGTGGATAAAACCTATGCTGGTCTGAGTCTTGGTGATTCTGTCAGGTTTGGCGGCGGAACATGGAACGTGGTCGGCGTGTTTGACGCGGGCGGATCCGCTTTCGATTCTGAAGTCTGGTGCGATGCCCGCGTGCTGAATCAGGTCTATCACCGGCCAGAGAGCGTGTTTCAATCGCTTACCGTGCATTTGAATTCTGCTGGTTCTTTGCAGCAATTTAAAGACGCCGTTACCGCTGATCCGCGCCTCACTGTGGACGTGAGTCCTGAAATTGAGTATTACGCCAAGCAATCGCGTACATTGACCACTTTGATTGTGGTTCTGGGCGGACTCGTGGCAGGGATCATGGGGATCGGTGCTATTTTCGGCGCGCTGAATACCATGTACTCCGCGGTCGCCGAACGCTCGCGTGAGATTGCCACATTGCGCGCTCTGGGTTTCGGTTCGGGCAGCGTGGTTTTCTCATTCATGATTGAAGCGCTGCTGATTTCGCTGGCTGGCGGCTTATTAGGGGCTGTGGCGGTCTTGCCGCTGAACGGGCTTACCACCGGCGCAATGAACTGGCAGACATTCTCTCATCTGGCCTTTGCTTTCCGAATTACGCCTGTGCTCATCGCAATGGGAATCGTCTTTGCGCTATTCATGGGAGTTCTGGGCGGAATCTTCCCGGCATTGCGGGCAGCCCGGCGGCCCGTAGCTCCAGCATTGCGAGGAATGTAACAAGCTCCTTCGAGTCGGTATATCGAACGGCGCACAATACTTGACTGCATCCTGAACAAAACTGCCGCACTTTATGAGTGCGGCAGTTTTATTTCGAGTGAATGATCAGCTACCAGACGTGGCATGCATTGGCGCTTACCATCTTGTCTCCGGATTTGCAGTTAAACGCTTTGGCAAAATCCGCGCTGTTCTGCAAAGTGCCATTCACACGATATTGGCCGGGTGAATGCGGATCGGTTTTGGCAAGGAGCCGTGACGATTCCGGTGTTGCGTTCTGGCACCAGATTTGGGCAAAGCCAAGGAAGAATCGCTGTTCGGCGGTGAAGCCATCTTTCTTTTGTGCAATCTTTGCATCTTTAGCCATGGCTTTGCGCAACGACATCAGCGCAATGCGTAGTCCGCCGTTGTCAGCTGTGTTTTCACCTAGTGTAAGGCGGCCATTCAGATGCACATCGTCCACGGCGACGAATGAACTGTACTCATCGGCAATACAGCCGGTCCGCTTTTCAAATTCCTTGCGGTCCGCGTCTGTCCACCAGTTGGTGAGATTGCCTTGCGCGTCAAACTTGCTTCCCTGATCGTCAAAGCCGTGGGTCAACTCATGGCCAATCACAACACCGATTCCGCCAAAATTCACAGCTTCATCAGCGGTTTTATCAAAGAACGGCGGTTGAAGAATACCCGCCGGAAAGTTGATGTCATTATTGGCGGCGCTGTAGTAGGCATTTACCGTTGGCGGCGTCATGCCCCATTCTTTCTTGTCCAGCGGCTTGCCAATTTTGTTCAGGGTGCGCTTCACTTCAAAGGCGCGGGCATTCTGGATATCTCCAACCAGATCGCCGCGGACAATCTTTACTGTGCTGTAATCGCGCCATACATCCGGGTAGCCAATTTTATTGGTGATGGCATGCAGCTTAACCTCAGCCGCCTTCTTGGTTTCCGGCGTCATCCAATCCAGTTGCTGAATGTCCTGTCCAAGAGAATCTTCCAGCGCCTGCACCATCTTCAACATGCGCGCTTTGCCTTCCGCGCCAAAAGTTTCAGCCACATAGGGTTTGCCCAGGGCTTCGCCCAGCAGGCCATCAGTTAATTGAACGCAACGTTTCCAGCGCGGTTGCAGTTCTTTTTGCCCGCTCAGGTATTGCCCATAGAAGCTGAAGTTCTCTTTTACAAAAGGATCAGATAATGATGGCGCCGCTGCTCTGGCTACATGCCATCTCAGGTAAGTCTTCCAGTCCTCAAGAGAAACTGAATCTACCACCGCATTCACCTTCTGGAAAAAATCCGGTGGCACGACATTCACTTCAGTAAATGAAGGCGCGCCCGATGCTGCAAAGAAGCGGGCAAACTCAAAGTTCGGCGCCAGCGCTTCCAGGTCAGAAACTTTCATCTTGTGGTCGCGGGTGGCTGGATCGCGCATCTTTACGCGTTCATATGCTGCTTCCGCCAGGCTGTGCTCCACGTTCATCACGGATTGCGCTTCTTTTTTGGCTGTATCGGCATTGTCGCCAAGCAACACAAACATGTTGGCCAGATGGTCCAGATACTTTTCCCGCGTTTCTTTTGATTTGGCATCATCATTCAGGTAATAGTCGCGGTCAGGAAGCCCCAATCCACCCTGTCCTACATTGGCGATGATCATGCTTGCGTTGTGGAGATCAGGAGCTGCGTTAAAGCCAAACAGCGCGGGCACTCCCAGCGAGTGCAGGTATGCAATTGTGTCAATGAGCTGGTCTTTATTGGAAATCGCCGCAATGCGGTCCATTTCCGGTTTCAGCGGCGTTGCGCCTTTTTCATTGACCGTCTTTTCATCCATGCAAGATTCATACATATCGCCAATCTTCTGCATTACCGGCGTACGCTTGGGATCATTGGCAGAAGCTTTTTCCAGGATGTTGTGGAGAAACTGGCGATTATATTCCGCCAGCTCGTTAAACCGTCCCCAGCGCGACTGATCAGATGGAATCGGATTGTTCTTCCGCCAGGTGCCGCAGGCATATTCATAAAAGTCTTCGCACGGATTCACGCTCTTGTCCATTGCGCCCAGGTCGAAAGATTTGGGGCGTGGTACGGTCTTCTCGCCGGTAGGAGCGGTAGTTTTTTGGGTGCTTGCGTTCGTTTTCTCAGCTTTCGTGGATTTCTTGGCCGGAGCGCTGCTTGTTTGTGCCATGGCAGTCACTGCGCCCAGAAAAATCAATGGTAAAGCCCTTCTCCAAAACATAATTTCTCCCAGTAAAATCAAGATTCTGAAAACTGGAAAGTGTATGCCCATTTAAAGCCTCTGTAAACAGGCGTTCACCGCTTGTTCGTCGCTGATCTTAAAAAGTAAAACGCTGTGGCGTTAGGAGTAAAAGGGCACAGAGCGGGAAGAAAATTATTGAATTTGTTCGGATTGCGATTGCAGCGCGTTGATTTCCAGGACAGGCGCGGGAACCTGCGTTATTTTTCTGGCCGCGTGATGCTGCTGTTTTTCAATGTACATGCGGCGGTCTGCTTCAGCCAGCAGTTTTTCCGCGTCGGCGCCGTCCACGGGGAAGATGGCACAGCCTACGCTCAATGAAAGCAGGTCTTCCCCGCATACCTCGCGGCCGGCCGCGGTAGCCATTTCACTCAGGCACACACCACGCGCCAAGGCTGCGGCAAGACTCAGGCCAGGCGCGACAATTACAAATTCATCTCCACCCATGCGCGCTACATAGTCATATTCGCGGCAAGAGCCTTGAAGACTACGGGCAAAAAGCCGCAAAATGTGGTTGCCTTCAAGATGGCCAAAACGGTCATTGATCTGTTTAAAGCCGTTGAGATCGCATACCATGACCGTAACTTCACTCTCCAGCCGCCGGCAGCGCGCGATTTCACGGTCAAGATGCAGGAACAGTGAACGGGCATTGGGCAACTCAGTCAGGTAGTCCGTAGTAGCGGAGTTTTCTGCCTGCTGATAAGCCAATGCATTTTCCACTGAAAGAGCAACCTTGGAACTGATCGCCATCAGAATGCGCAAGTGATCAGAGGTATATGCATCGCGGTCGGCATGGTATAGCGTCATGACACCCACCACGCCGTTGATGCCCTCCAGCGGCACTGAAATAGCGGAACGTAAGGTGCTGAAGCGGGAGCTATCATTCAAATAGCCGGGTTCCACGGAAGGATTTCCGTTCACAATGGATTTGCGATTTTGCGCGACCCAGCCGGAAAGTCCTTCTCCAAGGGGAATCCTCAGGGAAGCGAAGAGGCGGAAGTTATCGCCGCTTACGTGCTCCGGCAGAAGTTCTTCACCACGAAGGATATAGGTTGCGACTGAATCAAATGGCACCAGCCGTTTTAATCGGACCGCCAGCACGGAAAGCGTTTCGTCCAGGCTCAACGAATTCCCCAGATCATGGCTCAGCTCAAACAAGGTTTGCGCTTCCTGCCGGGCCGCTGCAATCGAAGTGAGAAAGGCAGTTTGGCTGCCAGGCTGTGGCGCCGCCAACTTTTCAAACCCGGCAGCGGGCGCAAGGCCGCGCTCCACTTTCAATTCGGTAGAAAGCTTTTGGTGGTCACTTCCGGACTGCGAGCGGGCAATCTCTTCCAGTTCCACATAATGAAGCTTGAGCAAATTGACGATTTGGGGGTCAAACGCCTTGCCTGATTGCTCTGCAACACGGTCCATAGCTTCATTGAGCGGCAGTGCTTTGCGATACTGGCGATCTGACGCCAGTGCATCCAGGCAATCCACGGCGGAGAGAATCCGGGCGCCCATGGGAATCTGTTCACCTTTGAGCCCATCCGGGTATCCACTACCATCCCATTTTTCATGATGAGAGCGGACAATGGGGACCACGGGATAGGGAAACTGTACACGTTCCAGGATCTCCGCGCCGACCACGGGATGAATTTTCATTTTTTCAAATTCTTCAGGCGTGAGGCGGCCGGGCTTGGAAATAATATGCTCGGGCACGGCAAGTTTTCCTATGTCATGCAGAAGAGCAGCAGCGCGCAGCGCTTCCATCTCGTCAGAAGAAAGGTTCAGCTTTTGCGCCAGGCCAATGGCATAAACCCGGACTCTTTGCAGATGATCATGTGTGGTCTGGTCTTTGGCTTCAATGGCCAGCGCCAGCGCTTCAATGGTGCGTAGATGCAGTCCAGCCATATCTTCCACGTGCTTTTTTTCATTTTCCAACTTGCTTAAATAAAGCCGGTAAGAACGATAGATGATGAAAATTGCCGGAAATGCCAGCAATGATGTCTGCCAGCTTATTTTAAGGTTGATCCAACTCACCAGACCGGCAATTGCCGCACCAACCAGATAATAAGGAAATGACCAGAAATAACAACTCGTCCAGACTTTGGCAATGGTCTTGTTCTGTTCTGTCAGCGTAATAATTGCGGCAATGGGAAGCGTATTGCAGACGAAGTACACGCATGCTGCAAGCATCAGAAACAGGTAGGCATTTTTACCCATGTAGGCATGCAAGAGGCTGTGATACGTAAAATAAGCCGCCCAGATGGCGCATGCTGCGCCGCAAATGTTAAAGACCACCTGCTTCAGGCTTGCGCCGAAACGATTTGCAAGCAGACATTGCGTAAGAATGGCAGCGCACCCAATCAGCAACGTTTCACAGAAATCCAGCTCCGCAATTCCAATCAGGATAAAGAGAAAATTGACTGAGACAGTTCCGTTAATTTCGGGCAGGTCCACCTTCATGCGGGATGCGAGGATGGAAATTCCCAGATAACAAACGAACCTCAGAACATCAGAAGAATGGTATGTGAGCGCGCCATAGGTCAGCGTAGCCAGTCCTGCCACGCAAACACACAGATAAAAAAATTTGGCTTTCTTCGACATAAGAAAGTGCCTGCTCAACTACGCCGGTAGAAATATCCCGCTCGTAATACATCGGCATTTTGAGACTGGATTCACCCTAATCTCTGATTTCTTTCACGATTTAAATTCCGCGTGCTCACGCCGCCCCATTAGGGAAATACTGTTCTGGAATTTCACGGGCTTTAGCGGTGACACTCTGTCACTCCAAGTCATCCATCCTGTGCAAGCCATTCACATATCTGCCACTTAGCTTTTCTATGTGATTTCTTTTGAGTACGTACTCAAGAGACAGCGTGTCACAACATTATTTTTGTTTGCCATGGAGACAAAGCAAATTAAATCAACTGTTTAGCTCGCATTCAGGCATGGCAGCTAAGCTGCAAATAGAAACGGCATCAACCGGGAACACAGCAGATTGACGGAATCACTGGTGTTCAAGACCTTCCCGGAAAAAGGAAACTTACATGACGGAAATTACTGAAAGTATTTCTAAACCGAAAAATATTGGTTCCTGGCTAGTCCGACTGATGCTGGTTGGAGTTGCCATGGCCGGCATTGCTCAGGCTGCTCCGGGAAACAGGAAGTTTTCGAATGAACTCTATAACAAGACGCATTCATCCGATGCCAGCGCTGCTTCGCAAAATGAACTGGTAGATGTAATTATCCAGTTCTCCAGCGCTCCTGGTCAGCGCCACCTGAATAAAGTGAAAGGGTTCGGAGGCAAGCTCAACAAGCAGTTCAATTCTGTGAAAGGCGGCCACTTTACTCTTCCGGTAAAAGTTGTGGAACAGCTTGCCAATGATCCGGATATTGCCTACATATCTCCGAACCGCACGCTGCACCTGATGTCCAAAGATAAGTCCTTGCAGGCAGTGGGGGCTGATATTTCATTCAACAACGGCTGGACAGGCAGCGGAGTTACCGTGGCTGTAATTGATAGCGGTATCAGCAGCCATCCTGACCTGAATGATGCAAACGGCATTTCACGTGTAATTTACAACGAAAGTTTTGTTGCGGGAGAGTCCGCTGCTGATTTGTATGGCCATGGTACTCACGTAGCAGGCATCATCGCCGGTACTGGATATTCCTCTCGTTTTAATTCTTCCGGCAACGCGGTTAGAGGAATAGCTCCGAACGTAAACCTGGTAAATCTGAAGGCCTTAGACAAAAACGGCTCCGGAACTGACGCAACGATTATTGCCGCCATTGAACGGGCAATTGCCTTGAAGAACCAGTACAACATCAAAGTCATCAATCTCTCATTGGGACGCGATATTTTTGAAAGCTATACGCTTGATCCGCTGGACCAGGCAGTTGAAGCTGCTTATCGGGCCGGTATCACGGTTGTTGTGGCGGCAGGCAATTATGGCCATGACAATTCTGCCAGCAACAACGGTTACGGAACTATCACCGTTCCCGGAAACGATCCCTATGTCATCACTGTGGGAGCTGTTGCAACGTTCAATTCGGCCACTACACTGGATGATCTGGTAGATACCTATAGCTCAAAAGGGCCAACCTTGGCTGATCACATTGTGAAGCCGGATATCGTTGCTCCCGGCAACCAGATTATTTCTCTTATGGATTCAGGCAGCACGCTTGCTGCAAAATATCCCGGCAATGGCGTTAGCGCCATTGGCGTTTCCGGACAGCCGTATTTTGTACTGAGTGGAACAAGCATGGCCGCTCCCATGGTTTCCGGGGCAGCCGCACTGATGGTGCAAAAGAGTCCGGGAATCTCGCCGGATACGATTAAAGCCCGCTTGATGAAAACGGCCTCCAAGACCTTTGGAGCCGGTTATTACTGGACCGATCCGACCACAAACGCACAGCGCTATAACCAGATGGACATTTTTACGGTCGGCGCCGGATATTTGAATATTCCTGCTGCGCTGGCGAATGGCGACATTGCTTCAGCTTCTGCGGCCTCGCCCTTTGCCAAAATTGCTTCCGATGGGACCGTGGTAATTACCTCTGAGGCCAATGCCAATGCAGACTCGATTGTGTGGGGCCAGTCTGTTGTCTGGGGACAATCCGTGGTTTGGGGGCAATCGATAGTCTGGGGCCAGTCCATTGTCTGGGGCCAGAATGTTCTCGTAAATGGCAGCTCAATCGTTTGGGGGCAGTCTGTAGTCTGGGGACAATCCGTGGTTTGGGGCCAGAATAACCCTCTTTGGAGCCAATCTGTTGACGTTGATCTTACTTCCGATTCGTCTGCCATGACGGTTGATGGTGATGGAGACGACGCGATACTCGAGACTTATGGAGACAGCATTCCACAGTAATTCTGGATCGTGTTGCGCGAACAGGTTCTGTCCACATAAAAAATTGAGAATCGAATAAGGAGAATCCTTTGAAAACCACGAGATTTTTGCTCAGCTTTCTTGCAGTTACAATCGTACTGATGATGATGTCCACAGCCTGCAGCGCCTCAGCAGTTTGGGGCAGCTAAACAACTTATTCGCAGTAAACCGGCCGGGATTAAATCCCGGCCTTTTTATTTTTGCCGATGTCAGAAGGAGCAGATTTGGGTGTCCGGTAATAGTGCGGGATTTACCTATTGCTTCGGAACCTGAGTTGCTACACTATATTCCCCAAAGCCCAGATGCTGTACCCATCTAAAACCGCGCCGAGCACGCATGTTTCCCAGGAGGAGAACATTCCTGTGTCCAATGCGTCCAGGGAAAAACCGGACCTGGTGGTGCGCAGTGAGTCCCTGCAACGGGTGATGAAACTGGCGGAAAAAGTGGCGCGGCATCCGGCCGCGGTGCTGATTATTGGGGAAACCGGCACAGGCAAGGAGATGATTGCGCGGGCCATTCACGATCATTCCCTGCGCTGCAACAATCCATGGGTTGACGTGAATTGCGCCGCTATTCCCGAACATCTGGTGGAGAGCGAACTCTTTGGCTATGAAAAGGGCGCATTCAGTGGCGCTGAAGCCATGAAACCTGGTTTTTTTGAACTGGCAAACAAAGGAACCCTTTTCCTTGATGAAATAGGGGATCTGGACTTAAGAATTCAAGTCAAGCTGCTGCGTGTTCTGGACGGCGTTCCATACTATCGCCTTGGTGGAAGCAAAAAAGTGAGTGTGGACGTGCGCGTTGTGGCCGCCACCAACCAGAATCTTGAAGAATTAGTGCGCGCCGGCAAGTTCCGCAGCGATTTATATCATCGCCTGGCACAGTTCAAGCTGGAACTTCCACCACTGCGCGAAAGGCCTGAAGATGTGCTGGGGATTGCAGAGCAGGTGTTGCATCAGCATTATCCGGAGTCGCATTTCAGCCGCGACGCCATTGATGCCCTGCTTTGCTATACATGGCCGGGAAATGTGCGTGAGTTGAAGAATGTTGTTTTCGGCGCTGTGCTGCAGGCCAAAGATGCAAGTTTTGAGATCGTTGGATCGGACCTTCGTTTTCCAGATTCTGTAAGCGCCAGCCGCCGCACCAGCGTGGCTGAAGGTGATCTCAACCAGGTTGAGAAAAAAGCCATTTTGCAAGCCCTGGAGAAAACCGGTGGTAACCAGGGTAAAGCCGCTGAAGCACTTGGAATTTCCCGCCGGACGCTGCTCCGCAAGCTCAAGATTTATCGGGAAGCCGGCCTTGAAAGCTCTTCCGGTACGCTCAGTTTGAGCCAGCAACGTTATTACCGTGCGCAGGTTGAGCTGCCCATCAAAATGCGATACGCGGGTGAAGAGTTTGAGGCCGTGCTGTTGAACATAAGTGCCGGTGGAGCAGGCACAAGGACTGAAATGGCTTTAAAATCCGGAGCACCGGTTGCACTGATCTTTTCTATTCCCGGCAGCAATGGTGAAGCTGAGTTTCCTGGGCGCATCACGTGGACCAATAAAGGCGGCCAGTATGGCATTCAGTTTGACGATTTGCCTGCAGCCTTGCGAACCAGCCTGCAACGCTGGCTCCGCTCAGAAATGAAAAAAGACGGATGGGACGTGGAGAACCGCGAATAATCCAGAGCTAATTCGCCCTACGAATTTCCAATCAAGACGCCTGCGGCAAAAACCAGTGCTCCCCCAAGCACAACCTGCAATGTAGCAGAGACCCACGGCGATTCCATATAACGATGCCGCACCCAGGCAATCACGGCCAGTTCCGCCATTACAACCACCACTGCAACCGCAGTAGCGATTTTAAAAGAGGGAATCAGGAATGGCAGGGTATGGCCAATGCCGCCGATCATGGTCATAAGTCCGCAGACCAACCCGCGCACGAATGGATGTCCACGGCCAGTCAGGCTGCCATCATCGGAAAGCGCCTCGGCAAATCCCATACTGATGCCGGCGCCAAGAGAGGCGGCAAGGCCTACAAGAAAAGCGATATGCGATTCATGCCGCGCAAAAGCCGCGGCAAACACCGGCGCCAAAGTTGAAACAGAGCCATCCATGAGCCCGGCCAATCCGGGTTGAACAATCTGTAAGACAAAAAGACGGCGGCTGGCTTCATCTTCTGCTCCGCGCGTTGCGGCATCCAGAGTGTCACGTCCCAGGGTTTCCGCTTTATGCTCATGGACACGCTCTTCCTGGGCCAGATCATTCAATAACTGGCGGATACTTGCATCCTGCGTGCGTGAGGCCGCTTTTTCATAAAAAATGCGGGTTTCCACTTCCAGGGTGGAAGCTTGCCTGCGGGCTGAGTCTGGACGCAATGGCTGCATGAGCCATATAGGATGGCGGCTTACCAGGCCTTTTACGTCGCCACGGCGGACCAGTGGTATGTGTTCCCCGAATTTACTGCGATACAGGTCAATCAGCTTGCGCCGATGCGTGGATTCCTCTTCCCGCATGCCTTCAAACATGGTGGCCGTGGCAGGGAAATCCTTGCGGAATTTCTCAGCGAAATCGCTGTAAACGCGTTCGTCTTCTTCTTCCAGCGCAATTGCCAGGGCGAGTATTTCCTGTTCAGACAGGCTCTCAAAAGTTCGCATAGTTTTCCAAATCAGAGAAATGCGGGAGTACAGGGCATTTTATTGTACGAACCCTCTTGGTGACAAAAATCTGCCCGGCAATGCCCTTGGATCCATTAGCTATAAACCCCTGATTTAAGGCAAATAGGGCAAGCCCGCCTTTTTGCGGCCAAAATGAAACGCTGAGTGTTAAGGAGTCACTAGTCCAATAGGAAGCTTTACCAACCCCCTTTGGTTAAAGCCACCGGATTCAGGCTCAAATTGGCCATTGTGATCGGCCATCCGGCTTTAGCGGCTGATTTATTACTTTATTTGAGAGCGATTGGCGTGAACAGCACGAACCTGCAACTTTACATCAGCTCACAAAATGAAGGCAGCATCGGGGTACACGCTATTCCCTTGCTATCTGCGCACCATGCTCTCAGGCGGGGGACTGGCGCGGGACGTGAAGTATACTGGATGCGAAGAGCGCCAGTGGACCTCTATTCCTTTGATGAAGAATATTTACGTCTCCTCAGCGAGCGCAACCCTGCGACGGAAGCCCACTTTGTAGCGTACTTCAGCGAACGCTTGCGGGTCACCCTGCGGGCCCGGGGGCTGGATTCCCACACGATTGAAGATATCCGCCAGGAAACTTTTTACCGTGTATTGCTTGCCGTTCGGGCTGGAAATGTAAATAACGCCAGGGGTTTTGGCGCGTACGTACATGCGGTATGCAAAAACGTTTTATCTGAAAGCCGCCGGGTCAATTTCCGTCATCAGCATGATGACCTGGATTTGGTCGATATAGTAGATGAGAAGCCCGGACTGGAAGAATTTGTCCTGAGCAAACAGCATGCACAATTGGTAAGAGAAGTCCTTTCGGGCCTGCCGGACAGGGATCGCCGCATGCTTCATGCGCGATTTTTTGAAGACCGGGACAATGATGAAGTATCAAAAGAATTTGGCGTGGATCGGGACTATGTGCGCGTCCTTTTTCACAGGGCCATTCTTAAATTTGGAGAACTCTACCGGGCCAAATTCAAAAGCAACTGAAATGGACCGTGAACAAAAGGTTGGAACAAGAAGGTAAGCCATGAATGCAAAAGTGACTGCACACGAAGAAGCCATCAAAAACATGCTGGTGGAGCGCTATTTACTAGGCGAATTGTCAGAAGACGAACGCGATGCCTTTGAAGCGCATTTCTTCGATTGTCCTGTTTGCTTTGACCAGATTAAATCTGGAACGGAGTTTGTGAGTTATCTTCAGAGAATCGGTGTTGAAGAAGAACCCGTATCCAGCAGGCATGGCATTCCCAGCCGGTTTTTTCATCCCGCTTTTACCATGGCGATTGCCGCCATGTTTCTCTGTGCATTTGGTTTTAACTTGTACCAGCACTCGGAGATACACCGCTATCAAGCGCCGGAAGTTATCTCAGTGGTTACCCTTCAGTCTGCATCGCGTGGCGAAAAGCGGGTTGTGACGGCTTCCAGAAAGGGCAACTTTGAACTACGCGTGCTGTTTCAGCCGAATCCGGACCTTACATCCTGGAAAGCGGCTGTGGTGAATGACTCTGGCAAAGAAGTTGTGGCACTCCCAATCGGTGATCCGCAGACGAATGAACTGCAATTGAGATTTAATACAGAGCCATTCAGCAATGGCAGTTATAAGTTGGTTATCCAGGGAGTTGACCGCACAAAAAACAGCGTGGAAACCGTGAATGAGTATCCGTTTGACCTGCAAATCAAGGATTAGTTCCTACTTCTTCGTTATCTAGTAATAGTCCGCAATAAGACTGTACTATTTCCTGCGCTCTAAGGGAATGTGGTACAGTAGCTCAGATTTGTCCGACCGTACAGGCAAGAAACCAACGTTAGCCCAGGTAACACGTGGAGTCCATCATGCCTAAGGAATGTACTAATCCCCACTCACAATATTTCTACCATGCATCCGCGTATGGAATCGCAGGCGAAATTGAGCGCCCGGTGCGTCACAGCATTTCTACGCAGGCCGCATGTATGCTGGCGCCCAGCGGAGGAAAAGGATCTCATAGAGTAGAGAAATTTTGCCAAAGTCCATTTGTTTGTTTTGACGCAGCTTATACAGAAGTAGGCGGCAGTTTTGATGAATGCCACAATAAACATACAACGTATGCCTATTCTGTAGTTGAAGGCCTTGATATAGCCGGTATGGTTACGGCTGACCGCGTTGTTTCCCGCATGGCAGTCTATTCTCCCGAACGTGGTGACGAAACGGGTGAGCATAGTTACGACATTACGGGCAGCCACTTTGTGAACTTGCGGGTTGCCGGACATTTGATTGATGTAAAATTGGCCACCCATAAACTGCACACGCATGATACATATTCCAGTTTTGAAAAGGCTTTTCATGCGGACGAAGTAAAGGATTTGCTTCCCTGGGGCGACCAAGGCGACAAACAACTCAATGAACTGGAAAAACTGGAAGACGAATATCATGCCCTGGCAGGTGTTGGAAAACGCGCCAAAGTCTGGAAAAATAAAGGAAAACGCGTTAAGGGAGGATCTTATTGGTGTTCGGCTGCCGGCCACCTCAATTTAGCCGATCACATAGACGAAACCGAACTCAAAGGTTTTGGCGGGATCATCGTGATTCCGAAATTCGGCGTGGTCAGGCTGGCGCAGATGCTGGTTCATCAGGATTATCGCCGTCTCACAATGTTCCAGGTGCAAATGTGTTCCAGCAGTACCGGCAGTGCAGATGGCGCCGGCTCAAATGGAAGCGGTGGACGTCCGCCTATGCCTTAATCGTACTGCTTTGTCTTTTTTCGGGTTGCCACAAGATTACTGAGGCTACATGGCAGGAACGCTATTCCAATACGCGGCGAGAGATGTGGAATGGGTATTCCGCAAAAGCTGAAAAAGATGCCGGCCAATATCTTAATGACGCCGGGAATAAATATCCAATCTGGAGTTGGAAATTCCGCATCCTCAAAGCTGAAGCGGAAGGGCGGCAAAGAAATCCCCAACAGGCTTTAGACGAACTGGCACAAGAGCCGCCCAAAGATCTTCCATCTGAATTATTGGCCCGGCAAAAAATTATTCAAGCTCGGGCGGAGTGCCAGCTTGTGCATTTTGCAGATAGTAGTAACTTGCTGACCCAGGCCGAACAAGTAGCGCCTCCAGAAGAAAAAGAATTGCAAGCTGAATTGGCATTAGCACGCGGAATTTGCGCCATCGGCCAGGGAAATCTTCCTATTGCTGGGAAATTTTTTGAGCAAGGAGCAAAGCTTTCTCGGGACCAATACATTAAAGCAACATCGCTGGTTGGAGTGGGCTATGTATTGTTGAAAGGCGAGCAGTTTGATCAAGCGATCGATGCTCTCACCCAGGCAACGCAACTATCCAATTCACCGTTTATTCTGCAGAAGGCTTTTGGAAATCTCAGCGTTTGTTTTTCTGAATTGGGAGACTACAAACGTGCCATTGCTGAATCCAGTAAAGCGGTAAAACTCGCATCTTCCCTGGGCGCTGATGATGATCTTGAAGCATGGCTTCTTGAACTCGGACACTCCTACTATGCTCTGTCCGATGTTGCTCAATCGGAGCTTAATCTACTAAAAGCATTGGCAATTGCCAGGCGACTCCATGACACAGATACAGAATCATCAGCTTTAAATAATCTTACTGAACTATATATTTCAGATAAAAATCTTTCCAAAGCACACGAAACCTGGAAGCAGGAAGTCAACGTTCTTGGGTCCCAAGGACTCAATAATAGTTTTGCCTCGCTCGATGAAGGACGGATTGCATCAGAGGAAAAAGAATTCGATATTGCATTGAAGAGCTTTGACCGGGTCCTACACAACCCAAAAGCAACAAGTATTGTACGTTCCATTGCCCAGCGTGAAACCGGCAGGATTTTAGCAGCACAAGGAAAGCTACCGCAGGCAGAGCAAATGTTTCGCCAAGGAATTAAGACGGCTGAAGATGCTGCATGTTCTGTGCATGCACATAATCGTCTGACATTTCTGGACAAATCCTTAATTTATGACGCTTACGTTGAATTCCTGCTTAAACATAATAAGAAGGAAATGGCTTTGGGCGTTTCAGAAAGAGGCCGCTCACGTGCGCTTTACGATTGCTCAAAACCACAAAAGGGGTTTACGGCATTTGATGTAGCGGCCCTGCAAAAAGTATTGAAGCAGCGGCAGCAGATCGTACTTTCATATTGGGTTACATCAGAGGAATCCTATCTTTGGGCAATAACGCCAGATAAATTTCAGGTTTTCTTTTTACCGGGCCAGAATGAGCTTGGCCGCCAGCAACAAGCACAAATTGATGAAATTCAGTCTCAGCGGAAGCTGGAAGAATCGCCCAGCGGGGCAAAGTTTTATGAGACCCTGGTTGCCCCAGCAGCCGGCATGATTCCCCAAAATGCGAAGGTCATCATTATTCCCAGCCGTACTCTTTGCCCAGTGAATTTTGAGACGCTGGTTGTACCGGGCCAGCATCTGCATTATTGGATTGAAGATGTAGAGGTAGAAAACGCAAGTTCCATTGCTGCAATCCTGAATGCAAAGCCACATTCCAATGCTCCTAAAAAAGAATTGCTGCTGGTCGGCAATCCTTTAGAAGTAAGTCCGGAATTTCCGGCCCTAAAGCATGCGGATGAAGAGATGCGCCGGATAGAATCCCATTTTTCGTCGCAGCAGGAGTCCATCCTCTCAGGAAAGGATGCCACGCCACAATCCTATGCCGCGAGCGATCCCGGCCAGTTCCGGTTTATTCATTTTGTAACTCATGGGACCGCGAATGAGGTCGTGCCCATGGAGTCGGCCATCATACTTTCAGGACCACAGGATTCTTATAAGCTCTACGGCCATGACATTCTGACGTCGAAATTGAATGCTGACCTGGTGACTATCTCAGCCTGCTATGGAGCCGGCAAGCGTTGGTATTTGACGGAGACAACGGTTGGGATGGAATGGGCATTCCTGCGGGCCGGAGCGCGCCAGGTAATTGCAGCGCTATGGGAAGTAGATGATACGATTACGCCAAAGTTGATGGATAGCTTCTATGGCGACCTCAAAAAAGGCAGGAGTGCGGCTACAGCCTTGCGTAAAGCCAAGCTGGCCATCTTGCACTCAGACGACTTACATAAGCGGCCTTATTTCTGGGCTTCATTACAGCTTTATTCTGGATCATAAACCTACTGAATTAAGCAAACACTTAAACGTTCATTGCAGGGCATGCAGTGGCAGACATATTTCACACAGCAAGGCCGGCGTCTCGGAAAACGCCGGCCTTTAGCGCTGTCACCTGGTCATCCGTACGAAAACTTATGTCTGCATAAATCAGCTTGCCGCCGCATGGGTTTGCATTATGCGCGTCTGCGTGGAGACAAGCCGGGATTGCCGGGGCATTGGAGTGTATTTGCATTTCGATTGTGTTCTTACATGCGAATACTCAGCTATAAACTGCTGCTTTGCCCGATGCAGAAGCACCCGCAGGTAGTCCCGGCTGACTCGCAGTTCCCGGCAAATTTCATCTTTGTCGCGTTGCTCAAAAAAAACTGCATGCAATAGTTGGCGGTCTTTTTTAGGAAGCTTGGCCATTACCTGTCGGACCTGTTTCCTTGTTTCAGCGGCAAGCAATGCTCCGTCTGGAGTTGCGCCTTGATCCGTGGGATCATGTATGTCATCCAGCGGCTTGATCCTGGCGTTATGCCGGTAAGATTCACGCAGAATGTTATTGCAGACAGCGCTGACAAAGGCGCCAAAACGTTCCGGCTGCCGGACCCCATTTTTTGCCCGGACAGCAACCCAGGCCCGCAAGAGAGTTTCCTGCTGAACATCTTTAATATGTTCCGGGCAGGCCAGGCGGCGGCGTAACTTGTTCTGCAGAAACTGGTTGAAATAGGAAACAAAATGGGCCTCAGTAGTCACATCTTGCGCTCTGAGCCCATGAAGATAATTTTCGTTGAACTGGTGAAAATCCAAGCATTGTGCGGTGCCCATCGACTACTCCTTTATGACAGCATCTACTTCGCTCGATTGCTGCCAGCAACCGGATTACTGCAAAGGAACAGGTTTCTCCGCCTGTTTTGCTTGCAGGGCACATCATGGAATGAGTGCTATCCGTCGCTGCCACATAAGACGCAGCAGGTTGTAATTTCCCTGTTAAACCTGAAATTTTTTCTGGTTTATTTTTTCGGAAAATGAGGGGAAGAACGACAAAAATTGGCAAAAGGGCTGCCTCCGTGAGCAGCCCATATTTACTATCTATTCCGCAAATTGAATTACTACTTGGGCGGAGTACGTGTGCCTGCCACAAGACCTGCGGACTCACAATCAATAATGTAAGAAATTTGCCGCAAGTGAGAGCTTTGTGTTCCGTACTGAAATCCTGCGGACATCAGCAATGGGTTAGCGACCGCGGCTCTGGGTTTGTTTATGCCTGGTTGATTATTATTTCGTTCGCCATACGGATCAAACAGGCTGAACTTTTCTACAAGATCGGGAAAGGATTGCTGCAGGATGTAGTTATAAAACTTGATTGCATGTTCAAGAGATTTGTCATGGGGCATGGGCTGTTCGGGACCTATTTCAAAAAAATACCTGGTTACGCCGGGATAAGAATCTGAGGAACTGGCGCATTTCACTTCCAACCCATTGCAATCGAGCTTGATGCTTGCCGAATTTCTTACGTCATATTCCAGAATATGGTTTGTCGGCATCCAGGCATGCCTACCGTCAGACTTAAAAGTGACCGGTATGCGCTGGCCAGAAAAAGTGATGCGTTTTGGAGCGGGCAATTTAATTGTTAATAAACTATCACCGACGCGCCAGTTCTCGGTTCGAAAGAAAAAATCATCCAGGCCGCGATTGATTTCTACCTTGTTGCGCTCGCCGCGTTTTTCTTCAAGTCCTTCTTGTGAAAGGTGAAACTCATTTGCTTTTCCCAGTTCCACGGCTTTCCTATCGCCATTTAGATATAACTTGTGCTGAATGTCTGCTGGCTGCGGACGCGGTGAAAACGCCAGAATCGAATTATTGTCAAACTCCTGAATCACCACAGCAAAAGCGCCATCCAGGTGAATCTCCAGTGTCTCGGGAGGTTTCTCTTCATTTCTACGGTCACGGCAACTGCTGAGCATGCCCGCCAAGGGAATTGTTGCCAGGGCTTTTAGTACGTCACGGCGATGCATCATTCTTCTCCTTAATGAAGTACCGCACTTTTTATCTTCAATAGGTTCTAACCTGTTTAGCTGACGCGTCCTGCCAGGGTAAATCCGGCCCAGAAATATGGGTGAGCTTTAGCCTGCAATAATTCCAAACGCGCATTGTATATTGCCTGGTCCGCTGTTTCGCCTTTAGATAAATGCTGGTAAAAAGTTACCATCAATTGTGACGTGGCAATCGAATCAACATTCCAATAGCTGGCGATGACTACTGGAACTCCGGCCGTCAGGAATGCGCGCACAATATTGTTTGTGTCAGCCATGCCATTTTGCCTACCGGCGGCGCCGGAGCAGGCAGCCAATATTGCCATCTCAGAGTGCCGCAAAAGCTCAGGAGAGAAATCCTTGCTCTTGAGAGTCTGGCTTGCATCGTAATCCAGGGCTGTTCCACTTCCTTCTGGTCTCCCATGGCCCAGATAAATAAAAATCTGACTCTGCGTTAAAGCCGTTTGCGCTTGTTGCCATGCTGTTTTCGTAGTGTCAATGACATGCGTACGCGGGAAAAGTTTTGTGATTGCAGCTTTTTGTGAATCCATTCCTGGAAGCTGCCCTGCCCCGGGAGCATGTGAAGCATCGAGCACAAGAAGAGACTCGCGCCCATTGACAGGCCCTGTGGAACGAAGAGTTCTTTCCGCCCATGTTCCGGGAGAATAGACAAAGGAATATCTTTCTCCCAGATAATGCTGGTCCGGTGACCGTAAGGCTTCCACCGGGAGGTTATAGGTTTGCTGGTCCAACTCAACTATCACTGTCCCGGAAGGCGGAAGCATGTTGGCTATTGGCTGCACCATAAGCGCAAACAGCCGTGCTCCGTCTGCCTGAACGTCTGCCAATACTGAATTGTCCGTGGCGCACTTTTCTATAAACTCGCGCACATTATTTTCGAATTCCTCGCGATTAATTGGCACCCATCGATTCACAACATGATGGCCATCAGAAAACCAGATATTCAGGCCATCTTTAAAGTCGGCATAGATCAGCCGAGGCATGGAATCATCTTGCTGGGCTTGCGGAGTTTTTTGCGCGCTGACTGTCTTATACAACTCGTTGTGTTGCCTGTTGGCAGCCGCCACATGGCCGGGCAGCATGGACCGGCTGCGGTACAGTTCCCACTGTTGCAACGCCTCTTCAATCCGGTTTTTCAAAAGCAACGCCTGCACCAGCCCGCGGTAGCTCTCTTCCGTAGTGTGGATCCATTGCAGACGCTCATCCAGGCTTTTAATGTCATTCAAGGATAATTCTGACGCTT
>DASRCD010000027.1:0-11959 GCA_035653315.1 Candidatus Angelobacter sp. | reverse complement strand
TATCGCGGCACGGGGCTGGGGCTGCCGCTTTGCCGGCAGCTGGCCATCCTGCTGGGCGGAAAAGTCTGGGTAGAGAGCACACTGGGCCAAGGCTCGACCTTTTTTGCGGAATTGCCCATGGTGTATCGGGGAGAAAGCGATGTTTCCGGTCAAAAGGATGAAATTCCAACTCCGGATTTAACACGTCCCGCCGTGCTCCTGATTGATCAGGACCCGAACGCGTTTGGCGGGCTGGAACCCGTTTTCAGTACCTCAGAATTCCAGCTCATTCACGTGGAAAATCTTGATCGCGCGGAAACATGGCTGCAACGACATAAACCGGATGTTGTGGTGTGCGAAATGAGCAGTTCCTCAGCGTGGGACTTTTTGCGCTATTTTCCACGCGAAGAAACCCCGTTATTCATAGCCGTGACGATTGAAGAAGATTTTTCCAAAGCCACGGACCTGGGCGCGGTTCTTGCCATCAGCAGGCCAATCAATGCAGAGGTCCTGCTGCAGAAGATAAGGGAGATTACGAAACAGGAGAAGCCAAAGAAATTACTGCTGGTAGATGACAACGATCTGTCTTTATACATTTTGCGGGAATTACTGAACCGGCCCTGGCTGAATCTTATTGAAGCGAGCAATGGGCGGGAAGCGCTGGCCACGATTGAGCGTGAAGAGCCTGATGCGGTAATTCTTGATCTTGTCATGCCGGAAATGGGCGGATTTGAAGTCTTAAAACATCTGCGCGCCAATGAACGAACCAGGCGCTTGCCGGTGATCGTGCACACATCGAAAGCCCTTTCACAAGAAGAAGAGGTGCTCTTGAACGATTTGAACGCAAGCGTGATCGCCAAAAGCGATGTGACCACCAGATTGTCTCCCGAATCACTGTTGCGCTCCCTGGCGAAAGTTGATATTTCCAGACCGAAAGGGGATGAAGCGGGGAAATGATCCAGTCTTCGTTCGAGTCGCGGGTGCTTCTGGTGGACGATAATGAGCAGAACCGCTATGTGCTCTCGCGCATTCTTCTGCGCGCCGGTCTGAAGGTGGACCAGAGCGCCACCGGATATGATGCGCTGGAACGCGTGCTCTCCCTGCCTGATCTGGTCATTCTGGACGTAAAACTCCCTGATATTTCCGGTTATGAAGTTTGCCGGCGGATCAAGAGCAATCCGCTTACGGCATCGGTTGCCGTGCTGCAGATTTCGGCCTCTTTCACCAGCAATGAAAGCAAGATTCAGGCGTTGGAAGGCGGCGCGGACGGTTATCTCACCCACCCGATTGACGCTACTGTGCTGACGGCGACCGTCAATTCGCTGCTGCGCCTGAAACAGGTGGAAGCATCAGCGCGGCAGTCAGCGCAGCAGTGGCAGGCCACCGTGGATGCGCTTTCTGAAAGCCTGGTGCTGCTGAACACGGAAAATCGCGTGATACGATGCAACCGCGCATTCCGCGAGATTTGCGGGAAAGATTTTAAGGACATTGTGGGCAAAAATGGCGAGGAGATCCTGCAGGAAACTTTGGGCACAAACGATTTCCTGGCCACCACGTATCCTTCGCGGCACAACACGGAATGCCAGCATGATTCCCGCTGGTTTCACATCACCATTGATCCGGTACTTTCCGGGAAGCAGCGTATTGGCTCCATTGTGGTCCTGGCCGATATTACCGAACGCAAGCTGGCGGAAGAGTCATTACGCAACGCGGAAAAGCTGGCGGCAACCGGACGACTGGCGCACACGATTGCGCATGAAATCAATAATCCGCTGGAGGCGCTGACCAACCTGATTTATCTGGCGCAAAACTCAGATATGAGGGACATCCAGCAATACTTGAACATGGCCGCCACCGAGCTTGGCCGCGTGGCAAAGATTACCAAGCAGGTTTTATCGTTTCATCGTGACACCAAGACGCCTGTGCAGCTTGAATTTCACGATCTTGTTCAATCCGTGCTGTCACTTTATGCAATACAGATTGAAGGGAAGCGCATTGCAGTAGATTATCGAAGAACATCTCTACCCGCGATTTATGGCTTCCCCGGAGAATTGCGGCAGGTACTAGCCAACCTGATTGGCAATGCCATTGATGCCACGCCGGTGGATGGAAAGATTTCTCTGCGGGTGCGGGCCTCGCAGCATAATGGGGTGCCCGGCATTATTTTTACGGTATATGCTCGTGGCGCTGGGATCCCACCACAAATTCGGAAGCGTATTCTTGAGCCCTTTTTTACCACCAAAGAACTCAAAGGCACCGGGCTGGGTTTATGGCTAGCCAAGAGCATTGTGCTAAAGCATCATGGCAATCTGCGTTTTCACTCCAGCAACCTTGCCGGACGCAGCGGCACCTGTTTTAAAGTGTTTTTGCCGATTGCGCAGCCTGCCGTGAGCGAAGAACCTGCCATAGCAAACAGGCATCTCGGGTAGAAAACTAATTGCAGGCCAAGAGCGGCAAGAGCACCATTAAAGCCAGAATCCAACAGAGCATCCAGATCACAAAGTTTTTTGCTTCCACATTTACGTTCATGCCTGCCTCCTTAACTATTCCTTTAAGCAGAATGCAAACCGAACGCCGCAAACTTAACTGATTGATTTAAAAGGAAGCTTGGATGGTGAAAAAGCAAATGTGTGTCAAACCGCACTCATTGGCGTGTCCGCATGACAACAATGCACGTGCTTATGTCCGTGTGGATTTTTCGAGCACTTCCCGCACCTTGGCCGCCAGATATTTAAAGGTGAAAGGTTTATGTACCAACTGTGTGCCGGGTTTGAGTATGCCGCCCGGTGCAAGATCATTGCTGGCATAGCCGGAGATGAAAATTACCTCCGCATTCGGGTGCGTTTGCAGCAGTTTTTCCGCAAGTTGCGGGCCGGAAAGCCCATCCATGATTACATCAGTGATCAATAAGTCGATTGCGCCATGATGCTCTTCTGCTTTGGCCAGAGCTTGCTGGCCGTTGCGGGCGGAAATCACGCGATAACCATGCTGCCGCAAAAGATCAGCAACAACGGTACACAATGAATCTTCGTCGTCTACAAGAAGGATGGTTTCAGGGCCCGGGCTATAGTTCAAGCAGTATGATCTCTGACAGACCGGCGATTAAGCCGAAGTAATTCGCATGAAATTCTCAAGTGTCCGCGCCTATTTTTCAACTACAAAAGAGAGTTCTCTCAGAGAAATTCAAAAACAATTACCAATTTGGGCCTTGCCCGGTACTCTGTGATGAAACGCATGCAAATGTTACTCTGAATTCATATTATGGATTCAGCATCGCTCCGGAAATTATTGCAGCAGGTACGCAGCGGCTCAGTTTCACCAGATGAGGCGGTGGCCCGCTTGCGGCACATGCCATTTGAAGATCTTGGATTTGCTAAGGTGGACCACCACCGGCGTGTGCGGTCAGGAATGCCGGAAGTGATTTTTTCTCAAGGCAAAACTCCCACGCAGGTGGCAAAAATATTCAAAAGCCTGGCCGCACAAGGTGGCAATGTGCTCGCGACGAAAGCATCGACGGAACATTTTCGCGCGGTAAAAAAACTGGTGCGCAAGGCGGAATATCGAGAGCTGGGCCGCGCGATCACTCTCAGGCAGGATGAAAGTACCTACGGCAAAGGCATGGTAGTAATTATTTCCGCCGGGACCAGCGATATTCCAGTGGCGGAAGAAGCGCTGGTGACCGCTGAAATCATGGGAAATGAAGTTGCTCATTTATATGATGTAGGCGTGGCGGGAATACATCGGCTGCTTGCAGCGCGGGACGTGTTCGATAAAGCCAGAGTAATTATTGTGTGTGCTGGGATGGAAGGCGCGCTGCCCAGCGTGGTGGGTGGATTGGCGCGCGTGCCGGTAATCGCCGTGCCAACCAGCATTGGCTATGGAGCGTCATTCAATGGATTGGCGGCGCTGCTGGGCATGCTCAACTCCTGCGCATCCAACGTGAGCGTGGTGAATATTGATAACGGTTTTGGCGCGGGCTATGTAGCTTCAATGATTAACCGCCTTTAATGCGGTCCACGGCTGCATGTCACATCTGGCGTGTGACATACGCGCGAAAATCCAGCAGCTCCGTTCACAAAATTTCTGGCAATGCAAGAAATACATTTGCATTCCCGAATTTTTCTAATGCAACAAAGAAAATTTAGTTAGCGTCTTAAATAGCAGGTGTAAAATCTGCAACTGAATGAGGGCCTGCGGACCTTCTCAGGGATCTACTCCCAGCCGAGGCGCACATGAACGTTCACGTCAGCTATAAAGCGGGCAAGACACCAGATGTAGAGCGCGAATTTGAATATCAACTGAAAAAGCTTGAAAAGAGGTTGCAAGTTTTCAAACCTGATCTTGTCAGTTTCCATGCCGTACTGGACCAGGAAAATAATCGAAATTCTTATGCGTCACTGAACCTGCGCCTGCCTTCCGGGCAGGTGGCGGCGCGCAAATCCAATGAGAATGCGCTGGCTGCGGTAAAAGCGGCATTTGCCGACCTGTTTGGACAGGTAACAAAACACAAAGACTTATTGCGCGGCCATTGGACCAGAAAAGCTTCTCGACGCGGAGGACGCGAGCAGTTGAACGAGATGCCGGTCCCCATTGAAACTGTTGCTGATAAAGTTATCGCAAACGAAACTACTCAACCAGAGCGGAATGAGACCAGGGAAACCCCGCAGGAAATTCCTGTCTTTGCGGCCAGAACAGACGGCGCTGCCGTGGCTGATATTGAGATATGGCTCAGCGCAAACCTTCGCAAGTTGGAAAAATTCATCGACCAGGAACTAAATTTTCAGATTGAAACAGAAGGCCTCCGTGAAGACCTGATTACGCGCGATGAAGTCCTGGATGAAGTGATTGTGAGCGCGCTGTCACACGAAGAGAACAAGCCTCAACTGCTTTCACTGGAGAGCTGGTTTCATCAACTGGCGCTTCAGGCAGTGCGGCGCCTGATGAAAGCCAATGGCGATCTTGGTGATATTTCTCTGGATGCGCCTGTTATCACGCCCAACGTGACCGGCAGCGACGAGAATGTGCTCCAGTATCACCAACCAGATGCCGGGCAGTCGGAAGAGAGCTCGTTGCGCGATGAAAACATGCGCACCCCCGAAGAAATCATGTCCGGTGACGAAATGGTGGCGCAGCTCGACATTCTTCTGCAGGAAGTACAGATGCAGGACCGCGAGGCCTTTGTGCTGTTCACGCTGGAAGGTTTTACGGTGGAAGAGATTTCACGGCTTGCGGACCGCTCGGTGGAACAGGTGCGCGAATCGATCCAGCATGCGCGCACGCTCATCCAGCAGAAATTGCCAACACAAAACCAGTTGAGGCGAAGTTTGCTGCAACATTCACGGGTCGCCTGATCCAGTACTGTCTTTAAATCCTGCATAAAGGAGTTCCTTGCGAAATGATTACGCGTGAAGAAATTCGCCAGCTTGCGCAAATTGAATCGCCGGAGGGATGCGCCATCAGTTTTTACTTTCAGCCGCAGACGCCGCAGAACAAGTCACATCGTGAAGAGGCGATCCTGGTGAAAGATCTGGTGCGCGACACTTTGCGCAAGGCCGAGCGCAACGGCAACCATGTTGCCCTGCGGGAAGACCTGGGGAAGATATTGCAGATTGCGGAAGAATTGCATGGCAATCATTCGCGCGGCAAAGCGATCTTTGCGTGCCAGGAGCATGGCATCTGGAAAGAACTGGACCTTCCACCGCAGATGGAACGATCGCAGATCATAGTGAACTCGCGTTTTCATTTGCGTCCGCTGGTGCGCGTGAATTCAGGATTACCGAGCGCGTGCATTGCGCTGGTCAATCGCAAGAAGGCCCGTATTTTTGAGCTGCAGGAAGGCGAGATCACGCAAAAGCCCGACCTGGAATTTGGTCCGGCGCCTTACCTGGGCCGCAGTGATGGCTTTCAGGGATATGAGGCGGGACATCGGGAACGCCATGTGGAGAACCAGATCATGCAGCACTTCAAGCAGTTTGCGGAATCGCTGCTGCTGCTCTCACACAAAGAAAAATTTGAGGCGCTGCTGATTGGCTGCCATGAAGAAGCATGGCCGGAAATTGAGCCGCATCTGAATACGGCGCTGAAGCAGAAGCTGCGCGGCAGATTTACTGTGGATGTAGGCACGGCCACCGGCGAAGAGGTGCGGGAGCACGCGAATCGCATTCTTACAGAAGAAATGCTAGCGGAGCAGACAGGGTTAGTCCGCGAGATAGTGGGAGAAGCGCAGCGCAATGCCCGCGGCGCGCTTGGCCTTAAGCATGTATTGAATGCACTAGAGCGGCAGGAGGTCCAGACAATTTTGCTGACGCGCGGCTTCAAGGCTGAAGCGGTGGAATGCACGAATTGCCGGCACTTGGATACGCGCATGGTAAAAAGCTGCGCTGTGTGCGCCCATGAAACCCGCGAATTGGATGATGTTTGCGATGCGCTGGTGGATATGGCGTTGCGCAATGGGGCGGAGATACGCTTTATTGATAGCGATCCGGAATTGGAAAAATCCGGGCAAATCGGAGCATTGCTGCGCTTCCGCGCCGACCAGAATACGGCGGAGAAGCTGGCGGGATAAATGCTGGAGGATGCAGATGGCGAACAATGCCTTTGAAGATTACCGCATGTTTCCTGTGATTTCTGAGGCTTGGGAACTGCAAAGGACCGGGCTGGTGGTGATCCATGAAGAACTCTACCGGCTGGAGTTATGGCATTCTTATTCCAATCTGGATATTCCGTATTACGTTTCCATCTATTCCCAGCAAGATGGCGTCTGGAAGAAAATACCTGATCCTCCGTTTGCCACAGGACATAATGGCGACCAGGCGCTGCGGGATGCGATGGTGTTTCTAACTGAACGCCTGGCGGCCTGAGGGACTGCAGAGACGAAGAATCGCAGGTTTCTTCTACCTGCTTGCACGCTGAGGAATGCATGCCTTGCTGAGAGCCGTCGAAGATAAGTGTAAAAAGAAGTTGGTTCCCCATAACCAAACTGACCCACTATCCGGATTCTCCACTACGCTCGAAATTGCAGAAAATCTGATATCCTTCTCCGTTTCGTTCATCACGAAAGTGAGGATTCATGAAGCGCAGGGATTTTCTCTCCGGACTTGCCATTACCTCGGCAACGCTTGCCGCGGGCCAGCCAGGTAAAAATAGTGACGCAGCGCAGAACGCGCAAAATAAAGACGCGCAGCAAAACCTGAAGGTGCCGCGCATTACTCCGGGCAAGAACATCATGATTTCCGCTGCGAATGGCATTACGTCGCGCGGCAACCATCTTGAGGCCGGTTACAGGAAACTGGTGGCAGGCGCGGACACGCTGGAAGCGGCAATCACCACGGTTACCGAGGTAGAGAACGATCCTGAAGACGACAGCGTAGGATTAGGCGGCCTGCCCAATGAAGATTGCGTGGTGGAACTGGACTCATGCTGTATGCATGGGCCCACGCGGCGCGCCGGGTCAGTAGGTGCAGTGCGCGACATTAAAAACGTTGCCGCGCTGGCACGAACGGTAATGGAGCACACCGGCCACGTGATGCTGGTGGGCCAGGGCGCTACACGCTTCGGCGAACTGATGGGCTTTCCGAAAGAAAACCTGCTGACGGAACATTCGCGTAAAATCTGGCAGTTGTGGAAGGAATATCACTCTGATCTTGACTGGTGGGGGCCAGGCTTTGCCGATCCTAAGTTCAAGATTCCGCCGAACCTTGATACCGGCTCATTGCGGGAGCAGCCGCAACCCATACAGCGGTTGTATGAACTGGCGGCGAACATTGGGATAGAGGAAGACCGCCGCATGGATGCTATACGCAAGGTGCTCGATCCGCCAACCGGCACAATCAACTGCTCAGCGTTGAACGATAAAGGCGAGATGTCCAGCGTGACTACCACCAGCGGCTTGGCCTGGAAACTTGCAGGGCGTTGCGGCGATTCGCCGATCATTGGCGCGGGCTGCTATTGCGATCAGGATGTGGGCGCTGCAGGAGCCACGGGCAGCGGCGAGGAGAACATTAAAGTGGTTGGAGCGCACACGATAGTGGAGAACATGCGACGCGGCATGTCACCGGAAGAAGCGGGCATGGAGACGTTGAAGCGCATTGTGCGCAACTACAACAATGACATGTCCAAGGTGGCCTACATCAGCATGCATTTTTACATTTTGCGCAAAGATGGCGCATATGCCGGAGTCTCCATGTGGTCAGGCCCGGCGGACCGGCCCACGCGCTTTGCCGTTGCGGATGGCAACGGGGTGGCGCGGCATGAAGTAGCAAAGGCGTTGTTCCAGGGCAATCCGAAGAATTGGCCGCCCATGCCGAAAGAGCGGAGGTAAATGGGTAGCCGCAGATCAACAACAGTTTAGCCGCGAATCAACGCGAAGGAACACGAAACAGTTTCAGGGATTCTGAAGTCTTCGCCTAGTTTGCGGCTTTTCATTTGCGATCGACTGAACTGCAGCGCAGGAAAGCCACGCGATGAAACAGCAGTTTGTCTAACTCGTCTTGGCAAGCTCAGCTACTTGCCGGGCCAAGTCCTGGGGAACATCTTCAAGGGCTTGAATCCAGGAGTCGGCATCTTCAATTGCATGCCCATCCAATGTCTGGGACAACTCCAGGACCTTGACATCCGGGCAGTGCTCCCGGAGAAGAGTGGCTACATGCAGCTTCATTTTAGGAGATAAGGTAGGGCCAATGATTGCCACATCAAATTCATAATGCTGGCAAGCCTCTGAAAGTTCTTTTTCGTTCATTGCGGGCACCACTGTATGTCCCGCTTTTTCAAGAAACTGCCTGCGTTTTCTCATGACTTCCGGCTCAGAACCGGTACACAGAACAAGCGCCATAAACCCCGCTCCAACCAAGCTGCTGAATCAGCCCCCCACAAGTTCAACCGCAATAAGGGCATAGAGATGTACGAGATAAAGTAGATGCTGACTACGGCCCGAAAGTTTGATCTGTCGGAAGCTCTCAGGGAAACTACTATCAATTGCGTTTATTGTTGGTCTTTGGAATGGCGGAAGCGAGTGGGAGTCGAACCCACCAGAGCCAGCAAAGCTAACTCTCGCCGGTTTTGAAGACCGGAAGGGTCACCGGACCCCATGCGCTTCCGTATGTCATTTCAGTTTACAAGAAATCAGCAACTTCACCGCAGAGGACGCAAAGGACGCAAGGGATATGAACTAGTTAATTGCCAAAATTGCCAGCATAGCCAAAAGTGAAAATTGGAAGGCAAACTCTTTTGCCGCTGGTTTGCGCTGAGGAACGTAGATCAAAAGACGAGTTAGCCGCGAATGAACGCGAAAGGACGCAAATCGATTTCACCGCCCACGGTGCCCTCCATCTCAATTGCACAGTAATAAATTGAAAACGATTCGTGTTCATCGCGAAATTCGCGGCTAAGCTTTTGCCGAGGGCTGTAGGGGGCCCTCCCCTTCGGGCTTCGCTCAGGGTCGGGATTTAATAGAGGCAGGAGTGATGCGCAGGATGTCATACTTTACTTCCGCGCTGCGACCGGGGAACTCTGCGGCGATTTGCTGCTTGAGCTGGTCCACGGTGGGCGCGCCGTTTTGTCCGTTGAGGCCGCGCGCGTCGTCCATAAGGATAACGTGGGTTTGTATGGAATGACGCAGAACGGCTTCCAGTTCACTGGTGAGCCGCTGTTTGTTGCCCTGCAGGCCGGCCCAACCGTAATATCCCGCGTCGAGCCAGAAGAGCGTTGGCTCTTTGAGTGATTGCAAGAGCCTGGGGACCACCTGCTGGCTGTCTCCTTGCAGGATGTGAATATGCGGCCAGCGGGAAAATTTTTTTGCAGCGCGCTGGGCCAGCACTGAATCAAACTCCACGGAATAAATCTCCGCGAAGCGGGACTTCATGGCTGCCACCATTTCGCCATAATAAGTGCCGGTTTCAACGAGCACGCGCAGGCCGTAACGCTGCGCGTAGTCGCGCACGGTGCGCTGCTTGAGCAAATGCGGAGAGCGTACGGGCTGGCCTCGAAGCTTCCAGTACCAGTAATCGGGGTAATGGCCAAGCGATTTGTAAACGCCATAAAAGGGCGTGCGGGCCAGAAATCTGCGGAAAGCTTTCATGCGTTAGTGATTTAGCTTATCAAAAAAAGCAAGAGCTTTTGCCGCTGATCTACACTGATAAAGCAGATCAAGGATAAGGTAGCCTCGGATCAACGTGAATACGCGAACTGTGGCTTCAGAATTAAACTAAGTTTACTTGGCAAGCATAAGGGTGGAGAAAAGCATGTCAAACCAGAAACGCCGTTTACCGTATGTGCAGGTGGATGTGTTCACGTCTGTTCCACTGGAAGGCAACCAGCTTGCCGTATTTATGGATGGCAATAGCCTGAGCGACGCGGAGATGCAGGCGTTGGCCAAGGAGATGAACCTCTCTGAAACCACTTTTATTCTGCCGCGCGACTCTGCCATGGAACGCGAGCGCGGCATGCGGGTGCGCATTTTTACAGTCGATGAAGAGCTGCCTTTTGCCGGACATCCAACGCTGGGCACTGCCATGGTCCTAAGAAACAACGCTAAGGGCGGCAACGGCACCGCGGAAGAAATTGTGCTGGATTTAAATGTAGGCAGGATTCCGGTGCGTTTTTCCACTCGCGATGGCCTGCCTTTTGGTGTGATGACGCAGCGTGATCCTGAATTCGGGCAGAAACACTCGGCAGAGGATGTGGCGCGCGCGGCCGGGCTAAGAATCGAAGATATTGCGAGCGATGTGCCGATCCAGACGGTGAGCACTGGGAATGCTTTTGCCATTGTTCCGGTGAAGTCGCTTGCGGTACTGCAAAACCTGGCGCCGACCTGGAGCAACATGAAGGCGTATCTGGAAAAGTCTGACGCCAAGTTTTTTTATTTTGTTTCACGTGAAGCTGCAAATGCTGAAGCTAAACTGCAGACGCGAATGATCTTTTATAACGGAGAAGATCCGGCCACGGGTTCTGCCGCAGGTCCATGTGCGGCATGGGCAGTGCAATATGGCGTTGTTCCGCCAGATCAGCAGGCGTTGCTGGAGCAGGGAGTGGAGATGAAGCGGCGCAGCAGAATTTTTTTCAGCGCCAGCAGGAACAACGGAAAAATTTTTAACGTGCAGGTGGGCGGCCACACGGTGGAAGTTGCGCGCGGAGAAGTTTTTATCTGACGCGAATTACAGTCAAGCATCAGATTTTTCCGCCAGACAGCCAAATTGTATGCGCGAACAGATTTCTTCCACAGTTTTTTCCACCTGTTTGCACATCGGTTAACTTTACAGCCCGCGTTTGCGGGCCTATGATTCCCTTCAAGTCTTTTCTAAAACAGACTACGCCAGCCGTAAAAAATCCATGATGCTGCTGCTCTACACGCATGGAAAAGATCCCGGGGAAAAACGATGAGACCAAAAAGAACGATTTTGTGTGTTGATGATAATGAACAAGCCCTTTCCATCCGCAAAGTAATGCTTGAAACACGTGGGTACCGCGTGCTGGCATGCTCCAATGGCGACCAGGCCCTGGCGATGTTCAAGCAGGGCGGCGTTGACCTGGTATTGAGTGATTTGCAAATGCCTGGGCTTGACGGCGCTGCGCTGGTGGAAAAGATAAAAGAGATTTCCGCAAGCACTCCTACTATTCTTTTTTCCGGCAAGACGCGCGTGTATGAAAAAGATATTCGCGCCGACCTCTTCCTTCCCAAAGGCATGTATGCTCCCATTGAATTGCTGGAGCGCATCAAGATGATGCTGGTGAAAAAACGCGGCCCCAAACGCGTGAATTCAGCAGAGCCGCCCAGAATGGCGGTTGCCAGCTAAGAGCTGTTTCGATGTCGTGCTTTGCCGCATTTTGACTCAGTTCATGCCGGCCGTGCTCTGGTAATATCAAAGTAGTGGCAGCGATCATACAAGTTGAGAACGTTACCAAGGTCTACCGCATCGGCAAGGTGGATGTGCCCGCGCTTACCGGCGTAAGTTTTACTGTGGAAAAGGGCGAATTTGTGAGCATT